>NZ_JBHZAV010000050.1:0-22550 GCF_042754445.1 Embleya sp. NPDC059213 | reverse complement strand
CGGGCCGCCGCGCGCCACCTGGCCTGGGGGGTACCGCCTTCGCGCCGCGGGCCCGGGGGGTGGGGGGGGGGGGGCCCCCCCCCCCCTTCCGTGTCCGCGCCGGTCACCCTCCGGCGCCGCTCAGCCCAGCAGTTGGCCGCCGTCCACCGGTACCACCGTCCCGGTGATGTGTGCCGCGGCCGGCGAGGCCAGGAACACCGCGAGCGGCGCGACGTCCTCGGGCACCGCGATCCGGCCCAGCGGGATCCGCGCCTCCCAGACCTGCCGGGCCTGCGGGTCGGACATCAGGCCGGCGGTCATCGGCGTGTGCACCGGTCCGGGCGCGACGCCGTTGACCCGGATCCGGTGCGGGGCCAGTTCGATGGCGCCGGTGCGGGTGAGCGCGTCCACCGCCGCCTTGGTGGCCTCGTAGTGCCCCAGGCCCGCGGTGGGTTGCCGGGCGCCGATCGAGCTGATGTTGACGATGGCGCCACCCGCCCCCTCGGCGATCATCCGCCGGGCGGCGGCCGCCGTGACGGTGAAGGTGCCGCGCAGGTTGACCGCGACCACGGTGTCGAAGACCTCGATGGGGAGTTCGACGAGCAGGCCGCCGCCCGCGACCAGGCCGGCGTTGTTGACCAGCACCGCGAGCGGGCCGAGTTCGGCGACGACCCGGTCCAGGGCCGAGGCCACCGACGCGGGGTCGGTGATGTCCATCGCGACCGGGGTGCCGTCGAGTTCGCGGGCGACCTTCGCGGCCGCGTCGGCGTCCACGTCGGCGATCACCACCCGGTCGCCGTTCTCGGCGAAGGCTCGGGCGACGGCCGCGCCGATGCCGCTCGCGCCGCCGGTGACCACCACGACCCGGCCGGTGCTCATCGGGCCTCCGCCACAATCACCCGCGGGCTGCCCGGGAGTTCGAGCAGGTCCACCGGGTGCCAACCGGCCTCGACCAGCCACTCCTCGACCTCGCCGCGCGGGTAGACCGTGGTGCCGTCGATGACCAGGTACTCCCCCGCGTGCAGGCTGTCGATCAGCCGCGGTGTGCCGTCCGGCTCCAGGAAGAAGTCGAGCAGCAGCAGCCGGGCCCCGGGGGCGGCGGCCTTGCGCGCCGCCGCCACGATCCGCCGGTTGTGCTCGGCGTCGAAGCGGTGCACGACATGCTCCAGGAGCACCAGGTCGAAGCCGGTGGGCACCTCGTCGGTCAGCGGGTCGCCGGTGACCACCTCGACTCGTTCCTCGACGCCGGCTCCGGCCAGGGTCTGCTCGGCGTGGCCGACCAGATCGCCGCCGGACAGGAAGGTGGCCCGCAACTCGGGGTGCAGACGCAGCGCTTCGGCCAGGAAGGACCCGGACAGCCCGCCCAGATCCAGCACGCGTCGATGCGCGCCGAAGTCGTAGGCGTGGGCCAACTGCCGTGCGTGCAGGGCGTTGTAGGTCATCACGCCACCGAGGAAGACGCCGAGCCGGTCGCCGCCAAGGTCGAGCGGGGCCGGCCGCGCGGTGCGCGAGGTCTCGGCGAAGCCGAGCCAGTGCGGGTAGCTGACGGTGTCCAGGAAGCTCAGGAACGGGCGCAGGTCGACATCCGATCCGCACCCGCCGAGGTGGCGCAGGGTGGCGGGCGAGTTGGCGTAGCCGTCCGCGTCGCGCTCCAGCAGCCCCAGGGCGACCATCGTGTCGGCCAGGATCAGCGTGGTCCGAGTGGGCAGTGCGATCCGGGTCGCGAGTTCTTCCAACGGGGTGCGGCCGTCGGCCAGCGCGGCGAACAGGCCCGCCTCGTTGGCCGCGAACAACTGCTTGGCGGCCATGTAGCCGATCGCGACATCGACGATGGGATCGGGGCCGACCTCGGCCTGGGCGTCCGAGGGAAGTGACATCGGATCTCCTCGCGGGACAGGAAGTTGGTATCTGGAATGCTATATGATTACCGATGCCGTCAACAATGGCGATCGATGGGGATCCGCCGATCCCGCCGATCAGGTCGACCCCCGCTTCCCAGGAGGACCCGTGGTGCACTCCCCCGCCGGCAGTCCGGTGCCCCGTCGTCGACTCGGCGCGCACGGTCCCGAGGTGCCCGTGCTGGGCCTCGGTTCGTGGAACACGTGGGACAGGATGAGCATGCCGGACGCCGTCGCGCTGATCCGCGACGCGCTCGCGCACGGCGTCGAACTCTTCGACGTGGCGCACTACGACATGGGCCCGCACGCGGAGAACGCGCGCACCGATCTGATCTTCGGGCAGGCGATCCGCGAGGCGGGCGTGGCCCGCGACCAGTACCTGCTGTGCGGCAAGTTGTGGTTGTGGGAGTACCCGAAGAAGGGCTTCGCCGAGCAGTTGGCCGTCTCGCTCGACCGGATCGGCACCGACCGGGCCGACCTGGTCGTGGTCGGCGACTTCTTCGGCGAACTGGACGTCCCCGCCGTGGTCGGCGACGTCGCCGAGCAGATCGCGGCCGGCCGGTTCACCGCGTGGGGCGTCAACAACTGGTCCGCTGCGGACGTCTGGCGGGCCCGGCGATTCGCCGCGGAGCAGGGGTTGACGCCGCCCACCTTCGCCCAACTCAAGTACAGCCCGGCCCGGCGGACCGTGCCCGAGGGCGAACCCTTCGCCGAACTGTTCGCCGACGGGCTGGCCATGCAGGCTTCCGACGTCCTGGAGGGCGGCATCCTGGCCGGCAACCTCCACCCGCAACGCAAGATCGGCGCCGACCCCGGCAACATCCGCGACCGCATCCGCGCCGCGTATCCCCTCGTCGCCAAGGTCGCCGCCGACTTCGACGCCACACCCGCCCAGGTGGCCATCGCCTTCTGCCTGGCCAATCCCACCGTCGCCACGGTCCTCTTCGGCGCCAGCCGCATGAGCCAATGGCAGGACAACCTGAAGGCCCTGGCCCTACTCACCCATCACGGAAGCGCCCTCCGCACGGCCCTGACCGACGCCTGGGCCGACAAGGACGTCATGGACCCGGCGGCCTCGGGAGCCTGACCGACACGGCCGCCTCGGCCCGGCCGGCACCGGAGAGCACCTCGGCCCGGCCGGCGTTCGAGGCCACATGTCGGCCCGGCCGGCGTTCGAGACCCACCCCGGCCCGGCCGGCGCCGGAGGCCACCCTCCGCCCCGGCCGGGCGCGTGAGGCCGAATCAGCCCGGCCGGCCTTCGAGGTCACCGCGCTGAGGCCCCCTCAAGGACCCGCGGGGTCCACTACACCCCCGTCCGCGAAGAACGGCACCAACCGCGCCCGCAACACGCTCGCCCCGACCCGGTCCAGCAGTCGCAACCCCCCGATGTTGTCCATCAGTTGCTCCCGCCGCGTCGCCCCGAACAACACGCTCGCGGTAGCCGGATGCGACAGCGCGAACGCCACACACACCTGCGCGGCGCTCGCGTCCAGTTCGGCAGCCACCGCCGCCAGGCCCGGCGCGGACGCGATGATCCGCTCCCGCACCCCACCCGGATCCCGCCCGATCTCCCGCGCCGGTGCGACTTTGCCGGCCAGGATGCCGCCCTCCAGGACGTCGGACGCCTGCATCGACAACCCGGCCGAGAACAACTCGGCGAACGGCGCCCCGTCCGCGATCGCCCGCCGACACGGGCTGTACTTGAGTTGCGCGACCTGCGGCCCCGGCGACCCCGCGATCAGCGCGTGCGCACGAATCGTGGTGATCGCCTGCGCCGACCAGTTGTTGACCCCCCAGTGCCCGATCAGCCCGTCCTTCTCCAACTCGGCCAGGTCGCCCGCGAGTTGTTCGAGATCCAGGTCGGCACTGCGAATGTCGCCCAGGATCGCCAGATCCGCGTACTCCGTCCCGGCCCGGAACATCGCCCGCTCCACCTGCTCGCGCAACGGCTGCGCCGGATAGCCCTCCAGCCACACCTTGGTCGACAACAGGTATTGCTCCCGCGCCAACCCCGCCGCCCGCACGATCGCCGAGAACAACACGTCGGTGAACACCGGCTTCTGTCCCGGAATCCCGTACACCGCCACGTCGAAGAGGTTGATCCCCGCCTCGACCGCGCAGGCCACCAGGTCGACCGCGTCGTGGAAGTCCATCCGGTCGTAGGTGTGCCACGAGCCCAGGGACAGCGCGGACACGGACGGGCCCTCGATCCCCAACCGGCGTCGCGGAACGATATTGCTGTCGATGTCACCCATCGAAGGTCCTCTCGGCATCGGGTATTGCGGATGGATCCGGCGCTGGAAAAGCAACCCGCGGGCTCACGGAAGCCATGGGTGCACGACGGCCTTGACCTGCTCCTGCCGCCCCATCGCGGCCAACGCCTCGCTCGCCCCCGACAGTCCGACCGGCTCGGCGAACAGCCGGTCCCAGTCGAAGCGTTGCCGGAAGTCGCGGAGAAACTCGACGGCCCGGTGATAGTCGCCCACATCACCGTTGAGCGAGCCGACGACATTGAGTTCCTTACCCATCACGGTCCCCAGCGGCAACCGCTCCGGGGTCGGTCCGGTACTGCCCACGATCACGAACGTGCCGCCGAACGCCGCGAGTTCGACCGCCTCGGCGCCCACCCCGGGCGCCCCGGCCAGGTCCAGGACCAGGTCCGCGCCGCGCCCTCGGGTGGCCGCCAGCACCTCCTCGCGCCGGGCGGCCGGGTCGCCGTCCAGCCCGATGGCGACGTCCGCGCCGAACTCCTCGGCCAGGGCCAGCCGGCCCTCGGGCCCGCCGATGGTGATCACCGTCCGCGCGCCGCTCGCCTTGGCCATCGCACCGGCCACCAGGCCCAGTGCCCCGGCGCCCTGCACCACCACCTCGGCGCCGGGCCGGACCCCGCCCGCCCGGTCGAAGGCGTGCAGCACGGTCTTGACCGCGCACCCCGCGCACGCGGCCCAGGTGTCGGGCACGTCGTCCGGCACGAGCACCTTCTCCGCCCGCGGCCCCACGTAGGCGAATTCGGCCAACCCGGCCGTGGCGTACGGCCATTGATCCGAGCGCTGCCGGAAGCCGTAGCCCCGGTCCGCGCACCCCACCGGCCGCCGCAACACCGTGCAGGCGTAACACGTGCCGCACGTCGACTCGGACCAGCCGATCCGGTCGCCGACCCGCAGCGTGCGGCCCAGCGCGTCGATCGCGCCCACCCCCACCGCCTCGATCACGCCGGTCATCTCGTGGCCGAGCACCATCGGCAACATGCCGGGAAAGCTCATCGCGCCGCGCCACAGGTGCACGTCGGTGGCGCACAGCGTGGCGCAGCCGATCCGGACCAACACGGCGCCGGGCTCGCACCGTTCGGGCAGCGCGATGTCCTCCAGGGTGAGCGGCTGGTCGTGCGCGCGCAGCACGGCGGCGCGGGTGGAGCCGTCCGGGGTGGAGCGGGTTCCCATGATCATCTGCGAACTCCGGTTCGTTGTCATCGACTGTGCGCGGTGTCCCAGATCTCGTGCCGGCTGCGCCACCACAGCAGCACCAGGATCACCAGGAACGGAATCACGCCGCGGTACTCGCGCACCGAATCCAGCGCGGCGGACATGCCTTCGAGGCAGCCGAGCAGCAGGCCGCCGGCCAACGTCAGCGGCAGGTTGCGGAACCCACCGACCATGGCCACCGCGAGCGCGGTGACGATCAGCTTGCCCAGGGTGGAGAAGTCGCCGCCCAGGCGCGGCGCGACCAGGATGATCACCAGCGCGGTGAGCGCGCCGATCGCCACCCATACCGCGGTGGCCAGGCGCGGCGCGGAGATGCCCACCACCTGTGCGGTGCCCGGGCGTTCGGACAGTGCCTGGAGCCGCAGCCCGACCAGGGTCTTGCGCAACATCAGTTCGACGCCGACGGTGATCAGCACCGCGAAGGCGATGGACACCAGCACGGCCTGGGAGACCACCACGTCGCCGATCCGGAACAGCGCCCCGTCGAAGGGCGCCGGGAAACGCCGCGCGCCGGTGGAGGTGGCGCCGAACAGCCGCAGCCCCACCGCCATCACCGCGACGTAGATGGCCACCGTGACGGCGGCCTTGGTGCGTTCGTTGTGCTCCCCGAACCAGCGGATCAGCACCGCGCCCAGGATGCCGGACAGGGCCGCGCTGACCGCGACACCGAGCACCAGCGCGGGCCATACGTTCAGACCGTCGTCGGTCAGGGACACCATCGTGAAGGCGCCCATCGCGCCGATCGCCGCCATCGCGAAGTTCACCACGGCCACCAGCCGATAGGTCAACACCACGCACAGGCCCAGCAGCGCGTAGCCCCCACCGCTGCTCAGGCCCGCGATCACCGAGTTCAACATGCTTGTCGAGCACCTCCTGCTCCGGGGCGCCGACCGCGCCGACCGCGTGGGCGGTCGGCGACGGTCGGGCCGGGGTGGATCGGTCGCACCGCGGCCGGGCTACTTCCTGCCGGGCACGATGAAGCCCTCGGGCAACACCTGCCACTTGCCGTCGACGGCCTTGACGAAACGGCTGCCCTGGACCGGGTTGTGCTTGTCGTCGGGGCCGAACACCCAGGGCGAACCCACCATCGGGTAGTCGATCGGGCTCATCTTCTTGAACGCCTCGGTGACCGACTTGCGGGTGATGTCGCCCTTCATGCCCTTGAGCACCTGGACGAACACGTCGGCGGACATCACCGCCCCCTGGCTGAACGCGGTGCGCTGGATGCCGTGCTTGTCCATCAGTTGCGCCCAGCGCTCGTTGCCGGGCAGCGTCACGTCGGTGTACGGCTGCCACTCGGTGCCGACGTAGGCCCGCATGCCCGCGGGCACCAGCTTGGCGTTCGCGTCGGTGTAGCTGTTGGCGCCCATGATGAAGTCGACGTTCTGCATGCCCTGCGTCTGCGCCTGGGCGAACCAGGGCCCGACCTGGGCGTTGTAGAGCACGGCCTGACAGCCGGCCTGCTTGGCGGCGATCAGGTGCGGTGTGGGGTCGCCCTCGCCGACGGCGGTGTCCTTGGCGGCGAGTTGCTTGCCGGTGAGGTCGCTCCACTCCTTGATCGCGTCGCTGATCCCGCCGCCGCTGCCGGGCAGGGTGGTGTAGTACAGACAGACCTTGTCGTGGTGCAGCGTCTCGGACGCGTAGTACAGCATCGCGGTGAGCAGCTTGAACGGGCCGGGGTTGACCGGCGCGATGTCGGGGCTGTTGAAGCACGCGGGGTCGACGCCGACGGCCGGGATGGAGACGATCTTCGCGCTCTTGTACGCGGCCCGGTTGACCCCGCAGTCGACCGCGCTGGAGGAGCCGACCAGGGCGACCACGCCCTTGGACTGCACGAGTTCCACCTCGTTCTCGGTGGAACGCTGCGGGTTCATCGCGTCGTCCTTGCTGATCAATTCGAGCTTGCGGCCGTTGATCCCGCCGGCCGCGTTGACCTCGTCGAAGACGGCCTTGACCGCCTGTGGGACCTCCGGGGTCTGGAACAGCCCGGTGATTCCGTTGATCGAGCCGACCTTGATGGCGCCGCTGGTGGAGCCGCCGTCGCTGCCGTCGCCGGCGCACGCCGTCGCGGACAGGGCGAGCGCGATGACGGCGACGGCCGTCCGGCTCACGAGGGAACGCTTCATGGGAACGTCCTTGTCATGGTGGATCGGTACGCAGTCGATCCGATCGAAGGCATGCCGGGGGAACCCGGGTCGGCGTCGAGGCACACGCGCGACGCGGGGGCGGTACGGGTGGATCGGGCCCGGTCGGGCGGTCAGCCGGTGGGGGTGACGATCGCGGTCGGGGGGACCGCGCCGTCGGGGGTGTCGGCGCCGCCGAGGTAGGCGGCGGACACCGCGGGATCGCGCAGGACGTCCTCGGTGGGGCCGGCGGCGATCACCTTGCCGAAGTCCAGCACGGTGACCTCGCGGCAGGCCACCCGCACCAGTTCCATGTCGTGTTCGACCAGCAGGATGGCCACTCCGTAGCGTTGCGGCACCTGGGCGAGTCGAGCTCCCAGGCGCAGCGATTCGGCGGCGGATTGGCCGGCGGCGGGTTCGTCGAGCAGGGCCACCGCGGGTCGCGCGGCGATCGCTGCGGCCACGTCGAGCAACCGGCGGGTGCCGGCGTCGACGATCGAGATGGGCAGGTCGCCCACCGGACAGCCGAAGAATTCCAGGAGTTCGTCGGCCTCGTCCCGTCCGAGCCGCCGACCCGCGCCGATGTCGAGGTATTCGTACTGGGTCAACTCGGGGGCGATCAGGGTGGTTTGGAAGGTGCGCCGCAGTCCCCGGGCCGCGCGGACCTGCGGAGCCAGGCGATCGATGGGTACGCCGTCCAGCCGGACCGAACCGGGGAGCCGGCCAAGGAAGCCGCCGACGGCGGAGATGAAGGTGGACTTGCCCGCGCCGTTGGGGCCGATCAGGCCGACCACGGTGCCGGCGGGCACGATCAGGTCGACCGCGTCCAGTGCGGTGACCGGGCCGTACTGCACCGTCAATCCGGTGACGGCCAGGGCCGGTTCGGTGCCCACTGGGCGGGCGGGAGCGCCCACGGTGCGCTCGGTCGGCGGTCCGGCGTCGGCGCGTTCGCGTTCGTCGTCGTCGGCGGTGGTGGCGGCGGCCTCCTTGCGGGCCTTGGCCAGGCGTTTGCGGTTGCGGGTGAAGTCGGTCTGGCTCATCCCGCTGCGCAGCGCGAAGATCGGTACGACGCCGAAGATGATGCCGCCCAGGTCCTGGGGCAGCTTGACCTTTTCCAGGATGGTCGCCGTCGCGGCACCGAACACCCCGCTCATCACCGCGCCTTCGGGGTGGTGCGGGCCGATCAGGATGGCGATCGCGAACAGCGTGACGGACTGACCCATGGCGAAGTTGCCGGAGACCACCAGGCCGAGTTGGCCGGCCATCAGTCCGCCGCCGATGCCGGCGATGAACGCGCTGATCGCGAAGGCGGCGAGTTTGCTGCGGGCCACCGAGATGCCGTGTGAGGCGGCGAGCCTTTCGGAGTGCCGCAGTTCGAGCCAGGAGCGGCCGAGCCGGGTCTTGTCCAGGGCGGCCAGGCCCAGCGCGATCACGGTGAAGACGATGACGACCAGGACGAAGTAGTCGGCGTTGCTGGTGAACGCGGCCGGTCGGGCCACGGTCACCAGTTCCTCGGTGCCGGGGAACTGCTTGGCGTTGAGCACGATGTCGGTGGACACCGCCGCGCCGAAGGTGATCACGGCGAGGTTGACACCGCGAACGCGCAGTGCGGGCAGGCCGATCAGCACGCCCACGGGTGCGGCGGCCAGCCCGCCGACGACCAGCCACACGAGCAGGCCGCCGGGGGCGTCGGCGAGGTTGAGCCGCATCACCACCCAGGCGCCGATGGCGGCGAAGGAGAGTTGGCACAGCGACATGACGCCGGCGCGGCCGACGATCACACCGTAGCTCTGCATGATCACGGCGCCGATCACGCTGGTGATGGCGAGGTAGAGCCAGTAGGGCGAGAGGATGTTGGGGATCGCGACGCAGGCCACGATCGCGAAGGCGATCATGCCGGTCGCGGAGCGCTTGTCGATCAGGTCCATGGCGGTGGATTTCCGGCCGGCGGGGGTCTTGGTGGTGGAAGTCATCGGCTGCCACCGCCGATTCGGGCGGGCTCGGCGGCGGGGCCGGGTGGGTCGGTGGGTCGCGGTGCGGTGGTCGAGCCGAAGTAGTACTCGTGCAGAAGTTCGGGTTTGCCGCGCAGTTCGGCGCACGGTCCGTCGTGCACGATGCGGCCCTTGCGCAGGACGTAGGCGTGCGTGCCGACGCCGAGGGCGAGGTTGGCGAACTGTTCGATGAGCAGGATGGCCAGTCCCTCGGCGGCGAGTTCGCCGACCACGCGCATCAGCCGGTGGACCACCATGGGGGCCAGGCCGAGCGACATCTCGTCGACCAGGACCACCTTGGGGTCGGTGACCAGGGCGCGGCCGAGCACGAGCATCTGCTGTTCGCCGCCGGAGAGATGGCCGGCCTGGAGGGTGCGGCGGCGGGCCAGTTCCGGGAAGAGTCGGTAGACGGTGTCCGGATCGCCGGCGCCGGCGCGGGCGACCAGCAGGTTCTGTTCGACGGTGAGGGTGCGGAAGGTGGTGCGGGCCTGTTCGACGTAGCCGACGCCGGCCCGGGCGCGCTTGTGCACGGGCAGCTTGTGCACCGGGCGGTCGCCGAGTTCGATGGTGCCGGCCGTGGTGCGTACCAGGCCCGCGATGCCGTCCATCAGGGTGGTCTTGCCCGCGCCGTTGGCGCCCAGGAGCACGGTGACCGCGCCGGGGGCCACGTCCAGCGAGACATCGTGCACCACCGGGATCTCGTCCCGGGCGATGGCCACGCCCCGCAGCCGCAGCACGGCCGCGGTGTCCGCCTCGCGCGCCGGGCTCGCCGCGCTCATCCCGTCTTCCCGGCGAATGCGTCCCGCAGCGCCCCGACGACCAGTTCGTGCGCCCGCGCGGCATCGGTGAGATCGGTGGCGAGCAGCCCGAAGAAGCCGTGGATGAGCCCGTCGAAGCGCACCGTCCGGGCCGGGGTGCCGGCCGCGTTCAACGCCTTCGCGTAATCCTCGCCCTCGTCGCGGAGCACGTCGTATTCGGCGCCCAGGACGAGTGCGGGCGGCAGCGCGGAGAGGTCGTCGGCGCGACTGGGCAGCAGGTACGGATCGGCCAGGTCGGCGGCGTCGCGCGGGTATTGGGTGAAGAACCAGTCCATGCTCGCCTTGGACAGGAAGTAGCCGTCGGCGAACTCCCGGTAGGAGGACCGCCCGTCGTCGGGATGGCCGACCACGGGCGACACGAGCACCTGGAGGGCGATCGGCGGGCCGCCCAGATCGCGGCTCTTGAGCGCGACCACGGCGGCCAGGTTGCCGCCCGCGCTCTCCCCGCCGACCGCGATCCGGGTGCCGTCCAGGCCCCACCGGTCGCCGTGTTCGTGCAGCCACCCCGGCACGGCGTAGCAGTCGTCGGCGGCGGCCGGGTACGGGTTCTCCGGCGCGAGGCGATAGTCGACCGAGACCACCGCGGTCTCGGCGCCGGCGCACACGACACGACAGGCGTACTCGTTCTCGTCGAGACAGCCGATGGTCCAGCCGCCGCCGTGGAACCAGACCAGGACCGGGAACGGCCCGGGACCCTCGGGGGTGTAGAGG
The DNA here is from genome assembly GCF_042754445.1 of Embleya sp. NPDC059213. Taxonomy (NCBI): domain Bacteria; kingdom Bacillati; phylum Actinomycetota; class Actinomycetes; order Kitasatosporales; family Streptomycetaceae; genus Embleya; species Embleya sp. NPDC059213. The sequence continues at coordinate 11,548 of NZ_JBHZAV010000050.1, read as the reverse complement.
CGGACCGGGATGTCGCCGGCCGGTCCGGGGATCGTGGTGTCGCGGACCGAGCCCACGCTCGGCAGTCGCTCCGGCATCGACCAGGCGAGGGCGAACCCGTCCCGCATGGCCTGGGCGTCCAGGGCGACGGGAGCGGGTCCGGAGGCGCCGATCCGAGTGCGCTCGATGATGTCCTGGGCTTCCGGATGCAGGGGCACCGTTGCCTCCCAATCGACTCGCAAATCGTATCTGATTGCGTGTACGGTATGGGCTTCCGGTGGGCCTGTCCAGATCCCAGGAGGAAATTAAGTGCGCGACCACGAATCGCCGAACACCACCCGCCCGGCCGACCTGGTGCTCACCGGAGGCCGCGTGCACACCTTCGACGCCCGGGACCGAACCGCGAGTGCGATCGCCGTCACCGAGGGCCGCATCACCCACGTGGGCGAGGACGCCGACACCACCCCGCTGATCGGCCCCGACACGCGCGTGATCCCCCTGCACGGCGGCGCGGTGCTGCCCGGGATCAACGACTCCCACCTGCACGGGGTGTGGCTCGGCGCGATGTGGCCGCACCTGCTGATGGACCGACTGAGCGGCGACGGACACCCGGATCCGGCGGACGCGCCCCCGGAGCCGGCGCTGCGTACGACGGCCGACCGGCAGGCCGCGATCCTGCGCACCCACGAACTGCTGGCCTCGCTCGGCGTGACCAGCTACACCGAACCGGGCCTGGGTCCCGGCGAGGACGACGGCGCGAGCGGCTGTTTCGGCTCCGCCGCACTCCGGGACTACGCCGCTTTGGCCGCGCAGGGTCGGCTCACCGCACGGGTCACCGCCCTGCTGCTCTTCGGCGAGTTGGACGGACCCAGCTCGGCGGACGCGTTCGCCGCCGGACTGCGCGGGTTCGCCGCGCCGGCCGAGGTGGCCGGCTGGTTCCGGGTGGCCGGGGTGAAGATCTTCGCGGACGGCATCCCGCCGATGCGCAGCGCCTGGGTGTGCGAGCCCTACCCGGACGGGTCACACGGCTCGCTGCTGATCGACGGCGACACGGCCGAGCGACGCCGGCAACGGCTGGCCGGGATGATCCGCGCCGCGCACGCCGCCGGGCACCAGATCGGCGTGCACTCCACCGGCGACCGCACCTCCGCCGCGGTGGTCGCCGCACTGCGCGCCGCCCTGGACGAGCACCCGCGCCCCGACGCCCGGCACTACCTCATCCACGGCGACCTGCTGCATCCGGACACGCTGGCCGAGATGGCCGCGGCCGGCATCGGCCTGAACACCCAGCCCGGCATCGCGGTGGCCACCCGACACCTGCTCCACGACACGCTCGGCCCGCAGACCCTGGCCCGGATGTGTCCCACCCGCGAGGCGCTCGACGCCGGCATCGACGTGTGCCTGAGTTCGGACGCCCCCGTCCTCACCCCCGACTGGCGCCGCGGCGTGGTCGCCGCCGTGACCCGCACCGGCGTCGACGGCACCGTGTGCGGCCCCGAGCAGCGCCTGGCCCTGCGCGAGGCGTTGCGCGCCTACACCGGCACACCCGCCCGCCAGGACGGCGCCGAATCGTGGAAGGGCTCGCTGGCACCCGGCATGGCGGCGGACCTGTGTGTCCTGGCCACCGACCCCTTCGCCACCGAACCCACCGCGCTCCCGGAAATCCCGATCACCCACACCGTGGTCGCCGGCCGGGTGGTGTATGAAAAGTCCTGAAGCCCCGCACCACCCCGACCGCCCGGCGCCGCCCCTCCCGGAACGACCCGGCCGGGCCCCACCCTCGCCAAGGACGCGTGATGACCCCAGGCCCCACCCCGCCGCCGTCCTCCCCGCCTCCCGACGGGCACGCCGAGGACCCGGTGCCGGGCCCGCACGGCACGAACGCCGGGACCGGCTTCCACCCGCACCTGCCCGACCCGGCCGGCGCCGGCTCGCCGCGACTGCGTCTGCACCACGTCCGCGCCGACGCCCTCGACGCCGACACGACCCAGACGAGCGGCATGCGCCGCTTCGCCGCCGTCAGCAGGCACACGGTCGGATCCGAAAAGTTGTTCATGGGTCAGACCCACGTGGCCCCGGCCACCTCGTCCGGCGATCACCACCACGGCGACTCCGAGACCGCGATCCACGTGATCAGCGGGCATCCGGTCTTCGTCTTCGCCGACGACTCCTCCGGCGAGGTCCGCGAGGTCCGCCTCCGGGCGAGCCCCGGCGACTACATCTTCGTCCCGCCGTTCGTCCCGCACCGCGAGGAGAACCCGGACCCCGACACCGAAGCGGTGGTCGTGATCGCCCGCAGCACCCAGGAGGCCATCGTGGTCAACCTCCCCGGCCTGTACGCCCTGCACGACGACCCGCCGAGATAACGCCGCCCGTCGGGGCCGGGGTCGCGGTCAGGGCAGCCGCGAGGACCGCGAGGCCGAACCCGCCTGCCAGGTCGCGTCCGAGCGACCCCGGCCCACGCCGATCGCCGCAGCGGCGCCGATCAGGCCCAGCACGATCAGCACGATGCCGGCCAACACGGCCAACACCTTGGTGCTCGTCACCGGAGCGGCCATCAGCACGATGCCGGCGACGATGTCCACGAGCCCGAAGAACACCATCCAGCCCCGACCGGGCAAACCCGCGTTGGCCAGCGCGCCCACCAGTTCGGCGATGCCGCGAACGAGCCAGCAGATACCGATCCACACGGCCAACACGGTGACCGAGCGCGAGCCACCGCCCAGACACAGGATGCCCAGCACCACGGACAACAGGCCGCTGACGATCAGCACCGCCCGCACCCCGCCCGCGAACAGCGCGCCCGCCCCCAGCACGAGCTGGATCACGCCGCTGACCAGCAGATAGAGCCCGAACAAAACGGCCACCACCTGCACCGTCCGGGTCGGCCAGGCCAGTACGACCACACCCAGGACCACCGAGGCGAACGCGAGCACGAGCAGCATCCGCGACACCCCCGCCGATCCCCATGCGGCTCCCGCCGACCGGTTCCCGACGCCACGAGAGATCGGGGACATGTTTCCTCCCGGTGATCGACGCTCGCGCCCACCCGGATCCGGCGAGCCGCTCGCGCGTACTCCCATCCACCGTCGCACGCACGCCGGCGGGACGCCGGCGCGCCCGCGCCCGCGATCCCGACCCGGCCTACGGAGCCGGCGGATGCGAGAGGCGACAGGAGTCGCAGCTGTACCTGGGTGCCGCCTGGGGCAGCTCGCGAGTGGTCCGAGCCCATTCCCGCACCAACGAATCGAACACCGGTGTCGCGCCCACCCCGATCGACCACATCTGCCGCGGCGCCCCGGGAGCACAGCCGAACGCTCCCGCACCCGGCCCGCACCAGCGCGTCACCGTCGAACTCGACTCGTCGTTCATGCCCTCCTTGATAGTTCCGAGGCAGGCCCCACTCGGTGCATCGGCGTGCGTTCCACTCGATCGGGTGACATATTGCGCCCCGGAGCGTGTGCATACGACGGGACCCGACCGAAGCCTCCGGCCGGGTCCCGCCGTACCGGGCCGGGCGGCGGGGAGGCCGCCGCCCGTCCGGGTCAGCCCAGCAGCTTGACCGCCTGGTAGTAGGTCCAGGCCGTGGCGTTGCAGGTGCCGCGCGGCACGTCGCCGTACCCGGCACACACGCGCTTGAGGTCCTCGTACAGCGCACTGTCCAGCCGCGCCTTGTTCGCCGGGAAGGTGCCCGCGGCCTTGTAGTTGCGGTATCCGAAGTCGTGCCGGGCACAGGAGGTCTGGAACGGGAAGCCGAAGGGATTGTCGGGCGAGCCGGAGCAGTAGTCGGTGGACCAGTCGAAGCCGTAGGCGGCCCAGGAACCCTGGTTCTGCCGCGCCGAGTTCCAGGCGTTGTAGCTGTTGGCGCTGGTCTGGGTCCAACCGGACAACACCTGGGGCTTGTCCGAGGGGGCGGCCTGGGCCGGCGTGGTCGCGCCGAGTCCGGCGGCGACCGCCATCGAGGTACCGGCGAGAATTGTGGTCAGTCGACGCATCGAGAACCTCCAGGATGCCGGCGTTCCCGTCCGGGACGCCGGGAGCAGGGTGAGCAGCCGAACTCGCCCGTCGAACTCCCCCGGCACGAACCGGCGATGCGGATTCGTGGTGGGGGGCGGCGAAGGGCGGAATCCATCTCACCGGATGGACCGACCGCGCGTCCATGACCCGACGTCATCACGTGACCGGTCCCGACGCCCCGGAACCGGCCGGCGAAGCGAGGTGTCCGGTCGGCGGGACGCCCGAACCCGCCGACGACGCACGCCACTTCCCGGCCGTCGCCGGCGCGGTGCGACCGTGATCCCGGCGGCCTGCCACCGCCGCGAGAGCGGGTGCCCCTCCCGCCTCGCCACCCTCGTTTGGTAGGTTCCGTCGACACGTGATCACGCGTGCTCGCCGCCGCGACAAGGGAGGTTGATGAATATGGCCCGCGCCGGGTTCCACCGTCATGCCCTTGTCCGGGTCGTGCGCGCGTAATTCACCGCGCCGCCACCGACCCGGTCGTCTCGAACGACTGGAGTTTCGCGTGTCCTTCCCTGCTCTTCCCGTCGGTACGGACCTGACCACCGAGCGCCTGGTGCTACGGCCGTGGTCCGCCGACGACATCGCCGCCGTGCTCGCCGACGTGCGATCGCCGCACTGGGCGGCCGACTTCCCCGCCGAGGGCGACCGCGTCATCGCCGGTGTCATCGCCGACTCGTGCGACGACCCGACGGCGTCCGGCCACCGGCTGATCATCGAGCGGGAGACCGGGCTGGTGATCGGCAGCATCGGCCTGATGTGGCCGCCGACCGAAGGTGACCTGGAGTTCGGCTACGGCGTCGTCGCGTCCCGGCGCGGCCGCGGCTACGCCACCGAGGCCACCCGCGCCCTGGTCGCCTACGCGCTGACCCTCCCCCCGGTGCACACCGTGTACGCCGAGGTGGAGTCGACCAACCCGGCCTCGGTCCGGGTCCTGGAAAAGGCCGGCCTACGACGCCGAAACGGTGACTCGGCCGGCACCCGCTTCGACACCGCGGGCATGGACCCGGGTCCGGATCGGGCGTAGCCCGGCAGGGCCGGCGGCGGTGCGTCGCCGCCGGCCCGTTCCGGCTCCCGCCCCGGTGCGCCGACTCCCGGGCGGCGGGGGCGACTTGCCGGGTTCCGCTAGTGCTGCTCCGTGAGCCACTGGTCGAAGGTGGTCGGGGTGATGAGGGCGTCCTCGGCCGGGAGCAGGACGTCGCCGGCCATCGACGGGCCGAACAGGGACGACCAGGTCGGTACCAGCTTCACCGTGCGGCCGCGGGCCTGGTTCGTGCGGCGGGCCATGTCGACCAGGTCCTGGGTCTCGGGGCCGGCGATGCCGACATGGCGGCCTCGTGGCTCGCCGGTGGCGACGTCGGCGAGTACGTCGGCCACGTCGGCGGGGGCGATCGGCTGCACCAGCAGCGGCGCGATCGGGGCGACCCCGTCCTGCTCGGTCCAACTCACCACCGTGGCTGCGAAGTCGTGGAACTGCGTCGCCGGCACGATCGTCCACGGCACCGTGCCCTCGACGATCAAGCGCTCCTGCTCGCGCTTGCCGGCGTAGTGCGCGTTGCCCTCGACCCGGTCGATCCCGACGATCGACAGCAGCACGTGGTGGCGGACCCCGGCCCGCTCCTCGGCGGCCAGCAGGTTCCGGGTGGACGTGCCGAAGTAGGTCACCGTCCCGTCCCGGTCGGTCGCCGGTGCGCTGGTCGCGTCGACCACCGCCTCGACGCCGGCCAGTGCCTGGTCGAGGCCGTCGCCGGTGAGCAGGTCCACGCCCAGCGAACGGCTGATCCGCACCACGTCGTGGCCGTCCCGCTCCAGGGCGGCGACGGTGAGCGCGCCGATGTTTCCGGTCGCGCCGGCGATTGCGATCCGCATGATGATCTCTCCCTGTTCCGGTTCCACGCAGCCTGTTCCACTCGGTCGCAGGCTCGATGCACCGCACGCTCGGTGCACTCGGGCTCGGTGCATCGCAGACACTATCACGGACTAAACAGGTCCATGATCTCTACGATAGACTGAGCCTCATGAAGTTGCCCGGGAGCACCGAATGGGTCCTGCACTGTGCCGCGTCGCTGGGCCAACTCGCCCCCGGGGCAAGTGCGTCGACCAACCAGCTCGCCGAGTACTACGACCTTCCGGCGCCCTATCTGGCCAAGCAACTGAAGGCCCTGGTCCGGGCCGGCCTGCTGGCGGCGACCACCGGCCCCAAGGGCGGATTCCGGCTCGCCCGACCCGCCGCGCGGATCACCCTGCTCCAGGTCGTCGAGGCCGTCGACGGCACGTCATCGCCCTACGAGTGCCGGGAGATCCGGCAGCAGGGCCGCGGCGCGCTGCCCCCCGAGGATTGCCAGGAGACCTGCATCCTGGCCGCGAAGATGGCCGAGGCGTACGAGGCTTGGCGCAGCAGCCTCGCCGGGGTCACCCTCGCCGACATCATCGCTTCGTTGCCGCCGACGGCACCGGCCCGCACCCGCGCGCGGCTGACCGGGGCAACCTGACGCACGGTATGCGCGGCCGGCGGGCGGCCTCGGTCGAACCGCTGTGCGATTCCCACCCGAGGCCGCCCGCGCGCTCAGCCGCTCGCGCGTGTCCCCCGCTCGCCCGCGCTCGCGGACGGGATCGGCGTACCCGCCTCCCGGACCAGCGTGATCGTGTCGATCTGCGCGCCCGTGGCGCTGAGCGTACGGATCGTCATCGTGGTCTCCCGCCCGACGGCGGCCGGTCGTACGTCGACGGCGATGAACGCGTTGCCACGAAAGCGCACCCGCGACCACTCCACGGTCTCGTCCAGCTTGCCCGCCTTGGTGTGGAAGCCGCCCTTGACCGCGTCGGTGACATCGGCGGGGCCGCCCGCGTAGGTATCCGGCGCGGAGAACTCGTAGCCGCTCTTCCCGCCGCTGCCCACGGTCAGATAGGTGGTGCCGTCCGTCGCCGGCCGGATCCGGTCGCCGATGTCGGCCCGCCGGGTGCGCACCCCGCCGCGCATCGGATCGGCCCGCTCGTAGACGTGGTTGTGCCCGTTGATCACCAGGTCGACCTGGTAGCGGTCGAACAGCGGGATCCATTCCTCCCGGATCGCGCCGTCCGAGACGTGGTCGGTCGCCGTGCAGTAGGCGCAGTGGTGGAAGAAGGCCACCACGAAGTCGATCCCGGGCGTGCGCCGTAGCTGGGCCAGATGCCCGGCCAGCCAGGTCGTCTGCGCGCCGGAGGTGTAGCCGCGGTTGTGCGGGATCTCGTGCGAGACGTCGTTGGCGTCCAGGCTGACCACCGCGACGTTGCCGTAGCGGAAGCCGTACGTGGCATGCGCGTTGCGCGGCCCGTTGCCGGGCAGGTGCCAGCGGGCGAGATGGCCCCCGTAGCCGTCCGGCGAGTACAACGCCTCCATGTCGTGGTTGCCCATCGCCACCATCCACGGCACCGACGCCGCCACCGGGTCGATCATTCGCAGGTATTCGTCCCACACCTCCGGCTGGAGCTTGTCCGCGCCGTCGGCGCTGTGGTGGCTGGACGGCAGACCCGCGCCCGAGGCGGCATAGGAGATGTCGCCCGCGAGCAGGTGGAACACCGGGTTCTGGCGCACCATCAGCGTCTGGTTGGCGGCGGCGCCGAACTCCACGCCCTCGTCGCCGAACGCGGTGAAGGTGAACGGTTCCGGTACCCGGTCGGCCGCCGGCGCGGTGCGGAACGAGCCCACGGTGGCGGCGACCGAACCGGCGTCCAGGCCCTCGTGGCCCAGCGCGTAGTAGTAGCGCGTGCCCGGGTCGAGCCCGTCCAGCGCGGCGTGCAGGTGGTACTGGTCGTAGTCGAAGTAGGCCGAGGCGGGGTTGTCCGCGTACTCGATCAGGTGCGAGTGCAGGTGCCGGATCTCGGCCGGCACCACCTGGTCCAGTTGTTTGGGCGAGGTGCCCAGGCGCAGGAACGGACGACGCACCGGCTTGGGCACCTGCCAGCTCATCGCCGCCTGGCTGCGCGGGTCGGCGCCCAGGGCCAGGTGTCGGCCGGACGGCTTGAGCGCGTTCCCGTCGACGTAGTCAGTGCCCGAGAGCAACGACGGCGCCCGGCGCACGCCGGCCGACGAGGACGTACCGAACAGCGGAACGGCCGCGCCGCCGAGGCCGATCGCGGTGAGCACGCCGCGGCGCGAGAGGGTACGGCGCCGACTGCGCAGGTACTCGTGTTGTTCGGCGATGCTCATCGTCGCGGCGAGCCGGTCGGGCACGCCCGAGCGGGGCAGGTGGGGGTTCCGGTCGGGGGCGGGGCTCATCGGGTGCTCCTGGAACGTGCGGCGAACATCAGGACGAGGCCGGCGCCGAGCGCGGCGGTACCGAGCAGGACGGGCAGGACCACATCGGCCCCGGTGCGCGACAGGCTGCCGCCGGCACCGGTGGCGGTCTCCGGGACGGTGCCGGGACGGGAGCCGCCGGTACCGGAGTTGCCCGAATCGCCGGAGCCGCCGGTACCACCGGTACCACCGGAGCCACCGGAGCCACCGCCGTCCGAGCCCAGGGGCGACGTCGAGGTGCCGCCGGATCCGGTCGGCGTGGAGGTGTGCGACGGCCCGCCGGAGGGTTCACCGGTCGGCGGCAACGTGGGCGGCCCGGTCGGCGGCCGGGTGGTCGGCGGCGTCGTGGTGGGCGGCGCGCTCGTGGGCGGCGCCGTGGTCGGCGGCACGCTCGTCGGCGGCGTCGTCGGCCGCTCCTGCCCGAGCGCCCAGCAGCCGCCGGCCGGCTTGAGCGCCGCCTGCCTCGCCGGGTCGCCACCATGGTGGTCGGCGCTCAGCGCGACCAGGGTCCACCCGTTCGGCACGATCGCCGCGGCCTGCGCGGGCCGGGTGCCGACCACGTGCGCGGCGGGCCCGGCCGGCCACGGCTGCCCCCAACTCGGCCCGGCGCCGGTGGCCACCTCGTGCCGGGCCCCGGCCTCGTCGGCGAAGGTGAACACGGCCGAGTCGATCGCCGGAGCGCGCACCCCGCCGTCGCCCAGCACGGCCGTGAACACGGCGCGGTCGGCCGGGACTCGCCATTGGGCCGCCGTGACGCAGGACTCGGGCAGGTCGCCCACCCTGACCGCCGGGCCCTGCCAGGACGCGTGCCGTACCGGCCCCTCGTCGGTCGGGCTCGGCGGCGCCCCGGTCGTCGGGTCGGTCGATCCGGAGTCGCCGCCGCCGGGCGCGGGGAAGCTCCCGGCCTGCCCCTCGCCGTGGTCGCCGACCACCAGCACACCCTTGACGGGTGTCGCGCCCGGCGGCACGGCGAAGGTGAGCGAGGTGCCGTCGGCGGCCACGTGCAGCGCGTCGCCGGTGATCCGCTCGGGCGAACCGTCGACATACGCGCCGAGCCCGCCCGCGTCCAGGCCGGTCCCGGTCACCGTGACCGTGGCGCCCGGCCCGGCTCCGGGCGGGCCGAACCCGGTGACGGTGGTCGTGGGCAGCGCCGGGCGCCGGAACACCGCGGCCGGATCGCCCGCGGTCACCTCGGCGATCCGGGTGTCCAGGTAACGCTCGTTGCCGTCGATGCGCAGTTGCAGCGTGTCCCGGGCGTCGATGCCCACCCGCCACCGCATGTCGATGGTCACCCCCAGACCGGCCCGCGCGGAGTCGGGCGTGGTCGAGGTCAGGTCGGCGACCAGCACGGTCCAGGTCGCGTCCAGGAAGCCGGTGCCGTCACCGAGCATGGCCCGGTACATCGCCGGATCGCCCTTGTACAGGCTCTTCATCACCAAGCCGTCGTCGTCGGTGCGGAAGTTGAGCGTGCGGGTGAGCAGGCCGCCCGGGATGCGTCCGTCCGGCAATTCGACGCGCTCCTCGCGCGGCGAACCGGGGAAGAAGGTCAGGCCGGTGACCGCGGTCGTGGCGCGCGGGGCCTCGGCGGCACCGGCCTGCGCCGGGGTGCTCGGCGCGCCGACCTCGGTGTGCACCTTGTCGATGTGCACCAGGGACGTCACCCCGACCACCTGGTCGAGTTCGCGGAACTGGTTGAGCGGATGGTCGAATCCGGTCACGTCCGACGCGGCGTTCAGGCTCTGCCCGGTACGCGAGACGTTCATCGTCGCCGACGCGATGGTGGGTGTGCGCTTGCCCAACGGTGTACCGGCCGGCACCGATCGTGTCGCCGCGGCGGTGCCGTCCGCCCCGGCGGCGGGCACGGTCAGCCAGTCCGCCGCGCGCGAGCGGGTGTCGCCGAAGCTCTCGTCGGGTCCGGAGGCCAGTTCGCTGTAGCTGCCGGATCGGGTGACCAGTCCGGGTGTCATGGCGCGCTGCTCACCGGTGAGGTGGTCGGCCCGCGCGGTGCGGGTCGGCGGCGACTCGGCGGCCGAGGAGATCATGGGGAAGAGCAGGACCAGCATTCCCAGCACGATCAGGGCGGCCGAGGCCCGTCGTAGCCGGAGAGCGCTGAGCAGGGGACGACTACGCGTTGTGCCCATGTGGAGGTGATGACCCGTCACTCATCCCGGCGCCGGCGGCTGCCCGTGGTGAGACCGTCGGGAGCGTGCTTGGGGTCGGGAAGCCGAAAGAACCGAACTCGACGAATTCCGGCCACGGAACGTCGACTTCGATCGTGAGTATGCAAGACGGGCGCGGCACGAATCCGGCTCGACGCAAACCTTCGACGGGAGTTGCGCCACCGTTCCCGCCCCATCGCTCCGAGGTTCACCGACCTGCGGCGATACTCGCAGGCCGACACCCGGGCGACTACACGGCGTAGCGATCGACGGGTCGGGATCGGCACATCGCCGCCCGGCGGACCGCCGACTCGGCACGGCGCACGCCGAACCGTCGGTCGGTCCGGCCGGCGGCGACCCGCCGTCCCGCGCCCGGCCGCGGGCGGCGCCCGAATGTGACCCACGTCATACAACCCGCCCCGACGCCGGCCGTGTCACAGGGTTGTGAAGCGAACTCCTTGCGGGACCGAGCTGTCGGTCGTGATACCCGTGTTCAACGAGTCGCGGCGGCTGCCGGCGACGCTGGTGGCCGTCCTCGACCATCTCCGCAGCGCCGGGATCGTCTGGGAACTGATCGTCTCCGACGACGGATCCACCGACGATACGTACGACCTCGCCACCGCCGCGGCCGAGCACGACCCGCGGGTGCGCGTGGTGCGGCATCCGGTCAACCGGGGCAAGGGGCACGCGGTCCGCCGGGGTGTCGCGATCACGCGCGGCCGGCGGGTCCTGGTGTGCGACGCCGATCTGGCCACCCCGATCGCCGAGTTGGCTCGACTGCAAGCCGCCCTGGACGACGGCTTCGACGCGGCGATCGGCTCGCGCGGCGGGGCTTTCGCGGTGGATCGGCCGCCCGTGCGGCGGATGTTGTCCGATGTCGGCGGCCGGCTGATCCGGGCGGTCGCGCTGCCCGGGACGGTGGACACCCAGTGCGGGTTCAAGCTGTTCGACGGCGCCAAGGCGCGCGCCGCGTTCGCGCGGGCGTGTGTGGACGGCTGGGCGTTCGACATCGAGGTGCTCCGGCTGTTCCGCGCCTGTGGGTGGAGCTTCGTCGAGGTACCGGTCGCCTGGACCCACCAGAGCGGCTCGAAGTTGCGGCCCGGACACTGCCTGGAGG
>NZ_JBHZAV010000049.1:0-57091 GCF_042754445.1 Embleya sp. NPDC059213 | reverse complement strand
ACACGAAGACACGAGCGAGGGGCCACTTTTTTGTGGAGGAGCCCGCGACGGAACAAAAAAGTGGTGCCTCGCGAGCCGGCGCCGAAGGCGCCCAACAAGAAGCAACGCCGCATCGCCGACCGACGCCCACCCCGCTCGCTCCGCTCACGACCCCGGTCCGGTCGTGCTGTTCACCTCACGACCGGGGCCTTCCGGCTCGCTGCGCTCGCGATCTCGGTCTGGTTGCCGGGGCTCGGCCCGCGACCGGCGCCACCGGCTCGCTGCGCTCGCGCCCCCGCTGCCGGGCTCGGCCCGCGTCCCAGCCCCACCCGCTCGCTACGCCCCCGCCACCGAAACCACCGAAACCACCGAAACAACCCCTCGGCAACTCCCTCCCACAACCCCCCGACAAACCCCCTCACATCTCCCGCCGCCCAATCCGCCAAACCGCCAGCCAAACACACAACCCCGACAAAACCACCGACAACCCAAAATTGTCGACATACTCCCCAGGAGTATGCCCCCGCAGCAAATCGATCTGCGAGTTGAAGAGCTGCGAAGGCAACCAGCTCTGCAACGGCCGCCACAACGCCGCCAGCGGCATCACCACGAAGCTCACCAGGGTCGCGCCAAAAATCGCCACCGGCCGGCGCAGGCACGCGGCCATCGCGGCGACCACGCTGAGTTCGAGCACCACGCCGACGATCCCGTAGAGCGACCCGTAGAAGACCGCCTTCGCCGGCAGCGGCCCGAACATCCAGTGCACCTGGGCCCACGCGATCAGGCTGCCCAGCAGATAGGCCAGCGAGACCGCCGCCGTGGTCACCGTGTACCGGGGCAACACCAAATCGCGCGGGCGGCGCATCCGGGTGCGATGGAACGCGGCCAGGCCGGGTCGATGGTCGACCGCCAGGGCGCTCGCCATCAGCGCGAGCCCGACCAGGACGCTGACCTGGCCGACGCCGTACGTGTACACCGCCATCCCGCTGTCCGCGCGCATACCGCCCGCCGGCGCCACCGCGTCGATGTGCAGCGCCTCGACGATGCGATCGCGGTGCCTGGCGAACACCGGGCCGATCAGCCCCAGGCCCGGATAGGCCATCACGAGCAACAACCACCGCCGGGTACGCACCAGCCGCAGCCACTCCAGCCGCCACAGCCCCAGTCGGCGCGGCCCGCGCGGGACACGATCGACGCCGGCCACCACCGCGGACGCGGTCGGCTGGGTCGTTGTGGGCGCCTGCACGGCGCCGGACCGGGTCATCGCGGACCACCGGTGATGGACAGGAACGCCGCCTCCAGGTCGGACTCCTCCGGCGCGACCGAGACCACCCGGGCCGAGCTGCGGCTGAGCACCTCGGCGAGGTGCCGCTCGCCGGCCTCCAGCGACCGGGCCTCGACCCGGAACAGCCCGGGCCGCAACGACGACACACGCGCGACCCAGCTCTCCGCCGCGAACGCGCGCAACAGATCGGTGCCCCCGCCCCGCACCCGCACCAGCCAGCTCGGCCGCATGTGCGTGTCCACCAGCTCGGCGGTGGACCCCTGGTAGAGCAGCCGGCCCGCGCGCATCACGCCCACCTGATCACAGACCCGCTGTACGTCGGCGAGGATGTGGCTGGAGAAGACCACCGTGGTGTGTTCGCGCAGACTCGCCACCAGATCGAGCACGTCGGCCCGACCGCGCGGGTCGAGCGCGGAGGTGGGCTCGTCCAGGATGAGCAGTTCGGGGTCCGCCACCAGGGCGGCGGCCAGGCCCAGGCGCAGCGTCATGCCGCGCGAGAGCGAGCCGGCCTTGCGCTCGGCGCAGCCGGACAGCCCGGTGCGATGCAGCGCGACCTTGACCTTCTCCCGGGGCAGCCGTCGTTCGACGAGGTTTCCGGCCAGTTCGACCACCTCGGACGCGGTCAGCCACGGTTCGAATTCGGGCACGTCCGTGGACACCGCGACCCGGCGCCGGTCGACCCCGAAGAGCACCTCGCCGTAATCCGCCCGCCGAGTGCCGCCCATGATCGACAACAGCGTGGTCTTGCCCGCGCCGTTCGGCCCGACCAGGCCGTATACGCAGCCGCGCGGCACCGCCAGGTCGATGCCGAAGATACCGGTGCCGCCGCCGTAGTCCCGGGTCAGGGCGCGCGTGGACACGGCGGGACCAGTGGTCGGTGCGCCGGCGTGCTCGGGGGTCTCGGCGGCGGGGCGATCGGGACGGGGAACCCGATCGTCGGAGGCCGACGACTTTTGTTGCGCCATCAAGTATCCAGGGTAGGTAGACGGGCCGGTTTGTGTGTTCCTCCGTAAGGATGGGTCTGGCGCTCCTCCCTGGGCAGTACGGCCCCTGGAGCCTGCTCCTGCCGATGACAAACGGTTTTCGGAACACGGTCGCCGCGCCGATGGTTGAGACTTGTTGGTCCCGTCCCCTCCACCATGCGGAAAGGTTGGCCCGTGCCCGATGGCCCGCTGATCGTCCAGTCCGACAAGACCCTGCTCCTCGAGGTGGGGCACGAGGCATCCGCCGACTGCCGTCGGGCGATCGCTCCGTTCGCCGAACTCGAACGCGCCCCGGAGCATGTGCACACCTACCGGCTGACCCCGCTGGGCCTGTGGAACGCGCGCGCTGCGGGCCACGACGCCGAGCAGGTCGTGGACGTGCTGCTGCGCTACTCGCGCTACCCGGTGCCCAACGCGCTGCTCGTGGACGTCGCCGAGACGATGGGCCGCTACGGGCGGCTCCAGTTGTCCAAGCACCCCACCCACGGCCTGGTGCTGACCAGCACCGACCGCGCGGTGTTGGAGGAGGTGCTGCGCAGCAAGAAGATGATTCCGCTGGTGGGTGCGCGGGTGGACCCGGACACCGTGGTGGTGCACCCCTCCGAGCGCGGCCAGATCAAGCAGGTGCTGCTCAAGCTCGGCTGGCCCGCCGAGGACTTCGCGGGCTACGTGGACGGCGAGGCGCACGCGATCGACCTGGCCGAGGACGGCTGGCGATTGCGGGCGTACCAGCAGGAGGCGGTCGAGGGCTTCTGGCACGGCGGCTCGGGGGTGGTCGTGCTGCCGTGCGGCGCGGGCAAGACGCTGGTCGGTGCGGCGGCGATGGCCACCGCGAAGGCGACCACGCTGATCCTGGTCACCAACACGGTCTCGGCTCGGCAGTGGAAGTCCGAACTGGTCAAGCGCACTTCGTTGACCGAGGACGAGATCGGCGAGTACAGCGGCACCCGCAAGGAGATCCGGCCGGTCACCATCGCCACCTACCAGGTGGTGACCACCCGTCGGAAGGGCGTCTACCCGCACCTGGAGCTGTTCGACTCCCGGGACTGGGGCCTGATCGTGTACGACGAGGTCCACCTGCTGCCCGCCCCCATCTTCCGGTTCACCGCCGACCTGCAGGCCCGTCGTCGGCTCGGCCTGACCGCGACGCTGGTACGCGAGGACGGTCGCGAAGGCGACGTGTTCTCGCTGATCGGTCCCAAGCGCTACGACGCGCCGTGGAAGGAGATCGAGAACCAGGGATACATCGCGCCGGCCGACTGCGTCGAGGTGCGGGTCACCTTGACCGAGACCGAGCGGCTGGCCTACGCGACCGCGGAGCCCGAGGAGCGGTACCGCTTCTGCGCGACCACCGCGAGCAAGACCCGTGTGGTCAAGGAGCTGGTCGAGCAGCACCGGGGCGAACAAACCCTGGTGATCGGCCAGTACATCGACCAACTCGACGAGTTGGGCGAGGTGTTGGACGCGCCGGTGATCAAGGGTGAGACCACCAACAAGGAACGCGAGCGGTTGTTCGACGCGTTCCGCACCGGTGCCGTGCAG
Source organism: Embleya sp. NPDC059213 (assembly GCF_042754445.1). Lineage (NCBI taxonomy): Bacteria > Bacillati > Actinomycetota > Actinomycetes > Kitasatosporales > Streptomycetaceae > Embleya > Embleya sp. NPDC059213. The sequence continues at coordinate 53,302 of NZ_JBHZAV010000049.1, read as the reverse complement.
GCGCTCGTGGTCAGCAAGGTGGCGAACTTCTCGATCGACCTGCCGGACGCGACGGTGGCCATCCAGGTGTCCGGCTCGTTCGGCTCGCGGCAGGAGGAGGCGCAGCGGCTCGGTCGGGTGCTTCGGCCCAAGGCGGACGGCCGGGGCGCGCGGTTCTACTCGGTGGTCGCGCGCGACACCATCGACCAGGACTTCGCCGCTCATCGGCAACGGTTCCTCGCGGAACAGGGCTACGCGTACCGGATCGTCGACTCCGACGATTTGGACAAGCAGAAGTAGTCGACGGGCGGGGCGTTCGGTCACGCGATCGGGCGCTTCTCCAGGGCCTTCGGGGGTCGCTCCCGTCGCCGGCGGGTGCGGCGGGGGTGAACCCGGGCGGCCAGGTGCCGGCCCAGGAACAGGTAGGCGAGGACCGCGCCGCTCGCGTTCAGGATCACGTCGTCGATGTCGAACGCGCGGCCGACGACGAACAGGCCCTGCACCGCCTCGACCACGAGCATCGGCACGCCGACGGCGAGCAGGATCCGCAGCGGGCCGCGCAGCCGGGCGGAGACCACCGGGAGCAGCACGCCCAGCGGCGTGCACAACACCAGGTTGCCGCCGATCTGCCGGATCGCGTCCCGGACTTCGGGGCGGTCCAGGTAGGACCGGATCGAGTTGCCCGGGTCGGTGTTGCCGGTGACCAGGTCCTGCGAATCGGGCTGTGGGGTGAGCGTCACCCGGGCCAGCACCAGTGCGAAGGCGACCAGGGCCAGCACGCCGAACCCGATCGCGACGGCGCGCAGCACGCGTGCGGCACGGGTGCGGGTGGGCCGGGGGCCGTCGGCGGCATCGGCGGGCTTCGCGGCGGTGCCGGGTCGCGCGTCCTCGGTCCCGAACGGGTCGTCCACCGTGTCCACCCCCGAGTGTCGATTCGGCTGCCCGAGCGGACGTCTGCCCGCGCGCAGTCGGACCATGCCGGGTCACGGCACGGCATGCCTGCCGAGCAGGGTGACTCGAACGGCCGTGCCGGTGAACACCCACGCGCCGCGCGCGACCGTCGCGGTGAGGTGGGCGGGCCGACGCAGCCGGGCGCGGACCAGTTCGGTGAACGGGATCTCGGCGGCGGAGGAGCCGCGCAGCTTCGGCATCCGCAACGAATGGGGGGCGGGGAGATGCGTCATCGTGCTCATGTCCCCGACGCTATGCGGACCGACATAACGGGCGCGTCAGCACCAGGGCGCCCGCTGCGATACCTCTCCCGGATGACCGCCCCCCAGGGGTCGACCGTGCGGCCGACCCCTGGGACTCGGGGGCGGCGGACGGGAATCCGACCACAAGCGCGCGGGGCGGCGAGCCGTCCACGGGCGCATTCCGCTTCGAATGCGCCCTTGACACGAATGAGCCGAAACGATCAAGGAAAGTGCAGTTCACGGCATTGCCCGCGTTCGGACATCGGCCTGCAACGCGCCGCATCGTAGGCTGAACGGGTGAATTCCCTCATGGTTGGTTTCGACCTGGACATGACGCTCGTCGACTCCCGTCCCGGCATCGGGGCGGCCTGGGCCGTGCTCGCCGCGGAGACCGGTGTCCCGATCGACATCGCGCTGGTCGTCTCCCGACTGGGGCCCCCGCTGGAGATCGAGGTCGCGAACTGGTTCCCGGCCGCCGAGGTCACCGCCGTGGCCGCGCGCTATCGCGAGCTGTATCCCGACCATGCCGTGCTCGGCACGGACGTGCTGCCCGGTGCTCGTGCGGCGCTCGCGGCGGTGCATCGGCTCGGCGGTCGCACGATGGTGGTGACCGGCAAGCACGAGCCCAACGCCCGGCTGCATCTGGACCATCTGGATCTGGCCGTGGATCATCTGGTCGGCGACCTGTGGGCCGAACAAAAGGGCGCGGCGCTGCGCGCGTCGGGGGCGAGTGTGTACGTCGGCGACCATCTCGGCGACCTGGCCGGGGCCCGTGCCGCGGGCGCGGTCGCGGTCGGGGTGGCGACCGGACCGATCTCCGCCGAGGACCTGCGCGCGGCCGGCGCCGACGTCGTGCTCACCGATCTGACCGAGTTCCCCGCGTGGTTGGAGGCACACGTCGCCGACCTGCGGCTCGCCGGGCTGCGCGAGCGGCTGCGCGGCCTGGGCAGCGTCGCGGTGGCCTTCTCCGGCGGCGCGGACTCGGCCTTCCTGCTGGCCGCGGCGGTTCGCACGCTGGGCGCGGCCAACGTGCTCGCGCTGACCACCGAGTCGCCGAGCCTGCCGGCCGCCGAACGCGACGCCGCACGGGCCTTCGCGGCGGACCTGAGGGTGCGTCATGAACTGGTGCCCAGCGACGAGATGGCCCGCGAGGGTTATCGCGCCAACAATGGCGACCGATGCCGGTTCTGCAAGACGGAGTTGATGGCGGTGCTCGCGCCGGTGGCGCGTGCGGCGGGGATGGCCCACCTGGCCACCGGCACCAACGCGGACGACGCGCGGGTGGGCTTTCGGCCGGGGATCGCCGCGGCGGCCGAGGCGGGGGCGGTCACCCCCCTGCTGGACGCGGGCCTGACCAAGGCTCAGGTGCGGGCGATCAGCCGGACCTGGGGGCTGCCGACCTGGGACAAGCCGGCCGCGGCGTGCCTGTCCAGCCGGGTCGCCTTCGGCGTGGCGATCACCCCGAGCAGGCTGGCCCGGGTGGAGCGGGCCGAGACCGCCTTGCGCGCGGTCCTGGCCCGGGACGGGATCCCGGTTCGCAACCTGCGGGTGCGCGACCTGGGGCAGTCCGCGCGGATCGAGGTGGACGCCGCGCTCAGCGCCGCCGTGGACGGGCACGAACCCGCCCTGGCGGCGGTCCACGAGGCCGGCTTCACGAGCGTCGAGGTGGACCCGCTCGGCTACCGCGAGGGCGCGATGAACGAACTGTTGCCCGACCCGGAGTCGTACCGCTAGGAACGCCCCCCGGCGCGTTGCGGCGGGCGCGGCGTCAGAGCGTCTCGGGCACCGGGCGGCGCCTGCTGCGGGCCGACTTGAACAGGCCCGCGGCGGCCACCGCGAAGCCGACCGGCATCAGCGCGCTGACCAGATAGACCGCGGTCGGCAGCGCGTCGGCGCCGATCAGCAGCGGTGTCACGGTGGCGAGCGTGGCGATCGTCCCGATGGCGAAGAGCACCGCGCCGATGCGGACGAGCCGATCGCCGGGGCCTGCGGATGCGTTGTACACACGCCCAGGGTAGATGCCCCGATCCGGCCCCGATGCGCCCGGGGCGGTATCCCGATGTCCGGCCGAGAACGCGACCATTAGCCTGGTCGAGTGAACGGGGTCACTACGCGTTCCTGCTCGGATTCGATGTGTGCGCCCCACCCAGCCTGGTAAATGCTCGTAAAAGTCCCGACGAAGCCGTCCCGACACGATCGAGGTCTCCCGTGCCCACCGGCAAGGTCAAGTGGTTCGACACCGAGAAGGGCTTCGGGTTTTTGTCCCGGGACGACGGGGGCGACGTGTTCGTGCACGCGTCGGCGCTGCCGCAGGGCCTGGACACGCTCAAGCCGGGCACCCGGGTCGAGTTCGGCATCGTCGAGGGGCGACGGGGCGAACAGGCCCTCTCGCTCCGGGTCCTGGACCCGCGTCCCTCGGTCGTCGCCGCGAGTCGCAAGAAGCCCGACGAGATGAGTTCGATCATCCAGGACCTGCTCAAGGTCCTCGAAGGCGTCGACAAGACCCTCGAACGCGGCCGCTACCCCGACAAGCGCGCGACCACGAAGGTCGCCGAACTGCTGCGGGCCGTCGCCGACGAACTCGACACGTGAGCACCGCCTGACGGCGGCGCGGGACACCCCGCCCGGCGGCCGGTGCGGTGCCCTCGAACACCGGACGGGCCGGATGGTGCCGGGCGGGCCCGGGCGGCGCGTCCGGCGTGCTCGGGGCCGTCCGGCGCCCGCCGGGTCAGGGAAGTTTCAGGGCGTCGGCCGGAACGGGCGGGACCAGGCCCTCGGCGGCGGCTCGGGTCAGCAGGTGGGTCACTGCCGCGTGGCCGGATTCGCCCAGGTCCCGGGTGAACTCGTTGACGTACAGGGCGATGTGCCGGTCGGCGACGTCCGGGTCCATCTCCTGGGCGTGTGCGAGGACGTAGGCGCGTGACGCGGCCGGATTCGCCCAGGCGTGTTCGACCGACGCGCGGGCGGCGGCGGCCAGGGCGGGCAGGTCCAGCGAGCGTTTCGCGATGATCGCGCCGAGCGGGATCGGCAGCCCGGTGTCCGACTCCCACCAGTCGCCCATGTCGGCCAGGCAGGTCAGCCCGTAGCGCGCGTAGGTGAAGCGGGCCTCGTGGATCACCAGGCCCGCGTCCACGAGGCCGTCGCGCACCGCAGGCATGATCTCGTCGAACGGCAGCACCCGGATCTCGCCAACGCCGCCGGGCACGTTGCCCGCCGCCCACAACCGGAACAGCAGGTAGGCGGTGGAGCGTTCGCTCGGCACCGCGACCACCTTGCCCGCCAGAGCCGCCGGCGTGCTCGCGCCCAGGCTCAGTACGAGCGGGCCGCAGCCGCGGCCGAGCGCGCCGCCGCAGGGCAGCAGCGCGTATTCGTCCAGGACCCACGGGAGCGCCGCGTAGGAGACCTTCAGCAGGTCCAGTTCGCCGCGTTCGGCCAGGCCGTTGGTGATGTCGATGTCGGCGTAACGCACGTCCACCGGCGGCGCGTCGGCGAGCAGGCCGTGCGTCCAGGCGTGGAAGACGAACGTGTCGTTCGGGCACGGCGAGTAGGCCAGCGACAGGGTCATCGGGTCGGGCTCCCTTCGAGCGCGGCGAAGGCCGAGGTGAGGGCGCGCAGTGCGTCGGGGATGCGCCACGCCGCGCGGTCGCGCGGGCCCACGGCGTTGGAGATGGTGCGCAGTTCGAGCATCGGCACGTCGAACGCGGCGGCGGCGGTGGCCACTCCGAAGCCCTCCATGCCCTCGACCGCGGCGTTTGGGTGCCATTCGGCCAACTCGGCGGCGCGCGCGGCGGTGCCGGTCACGGTGGACACGGTGAGGGCGAGTCCGGTGACGAGCGGGATGTCGGCCGCCCGCAACGCGTCACCCACGTGGGTGATCAGCCCCGGATCCGCGTCGAACGCGCCCGTCCCGAAGCCCAGTTCCTCGATCGGCACGAACCCGTCGGCGGTCTGCGCACCCAGGTCGGCGGCCACCACCCGGGTGGCCAACACCGTCGAGCCGACCGGCGCCCGGCCCGAAAAGCCGCCGCCGATACCGGCGTTGATCACCAGGTCGTAGGCACCACGCGCGAGCGCCGCGGCCGTCCCGGCGGCAGCGGCGGCCGGACCCGCACCGACGGCGAGCACCTCCGGACCGGGAGTGCGCCACGAACGCGAACCGCCGAGCACGGCGTCGCGCTCGGCGGCCACGGCGGTGATCACCAGAATGGGCAAGAGCTACTTCTTCTTGACCTTGAACGACCAGATGCCCCGGTAGCCCTCTTTGCCGTCCGGCTGCACGACCTGGACCAGGATCGGCTCGTCGCCCTTCTCCGGCGCCCCGTACTTCAGCCGAATGTCGGAGTAGTAGGTGGTCTTGATCGCCGACGCGGTCTGCGGCTTGCCGTCGAACAGGAGCAGCCAACCCTTGTCGGCGATCTTCTTGTCCACGCCCACCGAGAAGCTGCCGCCCTCGTCGACCGAGATGGTCTTGAGCTTCGTCTTGTTCAGGCACTCCGACACCTTGGCGTCGTCGAGCGTGCCACCGTCCTTGTAGCACTCCGCCTCGGAGTGGACCGACGTGGTCCCGGTGACCAGGGTCACCAACGGGGTGGGCTTGTCGATGTTGCAACCCGTCAGGGCGAGCGCGCCCAGGACGGCGGCGCCGGCGAGCGCGGCAGGGCGGCGAGTCTTCATGATCGGAAGATTACCGGGCGGCCCGCAGCCGGACGCCGGGGGACCGCTTGCGACGCGCCCGGCGAGTCGTCAGTTTGCGACCGACGATCACCAGCGCCAGGGTCAGCACGCCCGCCGCGACGCTCATCCCCAGCGTGCCGTTCAGGGGCAGCGCGATGCCGATGCCGCCGCCGATCACCCAGGCCACCTGGAGCGCGGTCTCGGTGCGGGCGAAGGCGGAAGTACGCACCGCCTCGGGGATGTCGCGCTGGATCATCGCGTCCAACGAGAGCTTGCCCAGCGCCTGGGCGAGACCGGCGACCGCCGCCACCGCGAGCACGGTGACCAGGCTGTACATCACCGCCGCCCAGGCCGCGCAGGTCGCGGACACCAGCAGCACGCCGACGATGATCGCTTCCGGCGCACGGGACTTGAGCCAGGCCCCGAGCGCGGTGCCGACCGCGTTGCCGACCGCGGCGGCGACCACCACCGCGATGGTGGCCTGGGTCGCGGACAGGTCGGCCACCGGGTGCTGGCGCATCAGGAAGCCGAGGAACATGATCAGGAAGCCGGAGAAGCCGCGCATCGCCGCGTTCGCCCACAACGCCTGGACCACGGACGGGCCCACACTGCGCAGCCGCCGCGAGGTCTTGACCCGGACCGGCTTGCGACCGGGCTCGCGCTCGGTCGACGCCTCGGGTTCGGACGCCGGCTCGGCGCCGCCCCCGTCCCGGCCGGTCCGCAGCTTGGTCAGCGACACCTTGCGCTTGTGGTCGACGCCGGGCGCCTCGGCGGTGAAGGAGGCCCGGTCCTCGCCCTCGGCCGAGTCGACCTTGGCGGGCAGGGTGAGTGCCAGGACCGCGCCGAAGGTGAACACGACACACGCGCCGTACAGGATCCCGGGCGTGCCGAACGCGTACTTGAGGCCGCCCGCGACCGGTGCCGCGCCCATCGTGCCGATCAGGCCGAACAGCGTGATCCGCGAGTTCGCCTTGACCAGCGAGACCGAGCGCGGCTGGAGCCGGGGCACCACCGCGCTGCGGCTGACCCCGTACACCTTGGAGGAGACCAGCACGCCGAACGCGGCCGGATACAGCTCCAGCCCGCCGTCGTTCACCGAACCGGCCATCAGCCAGCACAGCCCCACCCGGACCAGCATCGCCATCGCCATCGCGACGCGCCGACCGCGGCGCATCCGGTCCAGGATCGGACCGAGCACCGGGGCGAGCAGCGCGAACGGCGCGAGGGTGATCAGCAGGTACATCGCGACCCGGTCGCGCGCCTCGCCGGTGGGCACCGAGAAGAACACGGTCGTGGCCAGCGCCATGGTCACCAACGCGTCGCCCGCGTTGTTGATCAGATGCAGCTCGATCAGCTTGGCGAGACCGCTTTCTCCGGCCCCCTTGGCCCGGGCCGCGCCGCGCAGTCTGCCGAAGCCGCCGGTGAACAGTCCGCCGAACCAACCCAGCGCGCGCCGCGCCGGACCTCGGTTCCTGGGGTACGACCCGCGGGTCGAACTCGGCGCCCGAATGGTGCGCCGTGATGCGGTGCTGGTCTTGGAGGCTGCCACGCCGGGATCCTGCCCTCGCTCCCTCGGATGATGCGGTCGCGACACGCCAGGAAGGGCTCGCTCCGCGCGCCCGTTCGGGAATCGGACGTGTTTTGAGGGTATCGGCGGTGGAGACCTTCGACGCGTGAGAGAGAATCACTCTCGTGAGTGCCGCGACCCGTAGTCGAACCCCGGACCGCCTCTGCGCCGAGGCGGTTGATCTTGCCTTCGCTGCCGCCGAGGAAGCCGCAGGTCAGGACTCCGTCGGCGAGCATCTGGGTGTTCAGGTGGATGGTGATCGCCTGGTCACCCACCTGTTCGCGTGCCGCGAGTCCGCCTACCACGGCTGGCGGTGGGCGGTGACCGTTGCCCGTGCGCCCCGCGCCAAGCTGGTGACCGTGGACGAAACCGTCCTCGTCCCGGGACCCGAGGCGCTGCTGGCGCCTGCCTGGGTGCCGTGGAACGAGCGCCTTCGTCCCGGCGACCTCGGCGTGGGCGACCTGTTGCCCACCGACGCCGACGACCCCCGTCTCGAATTCGGTTACACCGGAGCGGACGAGACAGAGGAGGAACTGACCGAACCGATCGCGTTCGGTCCCAAGGCGGTCGCGTACGAGCTGGGACAGGGGCGCGCACGCGTCCTGTCGCCGGTCGGCCGCGATCTGGCCGCAGACCGTTGGGACGAGCACTTCGGCCGGGCCACGCCCATGGCCCAGGCCGCCCCGGCGCACTGCACGAGTTGTGGCTTCCTGGTCAAGGTCGGCGGCCCGCTCGGGCAGGCGTTCGGAGTGTGCGCCAACGAGTACTCGCCCGCCGACGGCCGGATGGTCTCGCTGGCGTACGGCTGCGGCGGCCACTCGGAAGCGGCGGTCATGCCCGCCGCGACGCCCGCCGCCGAGCTGTCCCTGGACGAATACCGGATCGAGACCGTGCGGATCCGCCCGGTGGAGAGTCCGGTGGACGAGGACGGCATGCAGCCCGGCGAGGACCAACTGGGCCACTCCTGATCGATCCCGTGCCCGTGTGCGCGACCTCGCGCGACACGCCCGACGTCCTCGAATCCGCCCACCCGACCGACACGCCGAAGCCGCCACCGAACCGGTGGCGGCTTCGGGTCGTTTCGGGCTCGGATCAGCGTGCGGTGCCGCGGAAACCGACCGGGCCCTCACCCGGGAACTGCGCGGAGCCCTGGAAGCGCGCGCCGTCGTCGAAGAAGGTGATCGTCGCGTTGCCCTGCGGGCCGGACCAGGAAAGCTGGGTGCCGGTCGCCGGGCGGGCCTTGTCCGGAACCACGGCGTTGCGACTCTGTACCACGACGGCGAGGTCGGCGTCGTCGTGCCAGGCGGCGTCCGGGCCGCCCCACTGGATCTGTGTGCGATAGGTAGCCACGTTGTCTCCCCTTCCGTAGCCGAGCGGGGTTTCCCCCACCGCCGTGTCTACTCCCGTGTCCGCGGGTCTCGCCACACGAACGGACAGGCTCGCATGTGAGGGTTTTGTGTGGGTTGATCCACTGCCGTCCATCCGGTGGGATCGCCGGGAAGCCGTGTGACCGGAAACGCAATAGGGTTCCGGCCACATCCGCGAACGAGGGACGGCGCACGGTATGGGCATCGACGACCGCTTTGGCACCGCTTCGCTTCGGCGAGCCGTACTGGACGCGTGGGCCGCGTCGCCCGCGCGTTTCCGGGAGGACGCGAACGCCGAGGAGGAACTCGCCCTCGGCGGCTACCGCGACCGCCTGGTGGTCGAACTCGCGCAGAACGCCGCCGACGCGGCGGCCCGCGCGGGGGTGCCGGGCCGGCTGCGGCTGACCCTGCGCGACGGCGTGCTGGTCGCGGCCAACACCGGCGACCCGCTGCACGCCCAGGGCGTCGAGGCGTTGTCCACGCTGCGCGCCTCCGCCAAGCGCGACGACGGGCCCGAGGCGGTCGGCCGGTTCGGGGTCGGCTTCGCCGCGGTGCTCGCGGTCACCGACGAGCCGTGCGTGCTCTCGCGCACCGGCGGCGTGCGCTGGTCCCTCCAGGAGGCCCGCGACCTGGTCGCCGAACAGGCTCGGAACAACGCCGGACTGACCGACGAGCTGGCCCGGCGCGACGGCGGTGTGCCGGTGCTGCGGCTGCCGATGCCGGCCGAGGGCACGCCGCCCGAGGACTACGACACCTGCGTGGTGCTGCCGCTGCGCGACGGCGCCGCCGCGGATCTGGCCGCCCGGCTGCTCGCCGAGATCGACGACGCGTTGCTGCTCACCCTGCGCCGGCTCGGCGAGATCGTGATCGAGACCGCGGACGGCGTGCGGACGCTGACCTGCCGGGCCGAGGGCGGCGCCCTCGTGGTGACCGACAACGGCGTGACGACCCGCTGGCGGGTCGGTGAGGACGGCGGCGCGCTGGCGCCCGAACTGCTCGCCGATCGGCCCACAGAGGAGCGCCGGCGGGCCGCCTGGTCGGTGTTGTGGGCGGTCCCGCTGGACGCCGTCGACCAGCCGCGCCGGCCCGACGTACGGCCCGTCGTGCACGCCCCCACGCCCACCGACGAGCCGCTCGGGCTGCCCGCGCTGCTCGTCGCGTCCTTCCCGCTCGACCCGACCCGCCGACACACCGCGCCCGGCCCGCTGCGCGACTTCCTGATCGAGCGCGCCGCCGAGACCTACGCCACGCTGCTGGGCACCTGGCCGACCAGTACGACCGGCATCCTGAGCCTGGTGCCCGGCCCGACCGCCGAGGGCGAGCTGGACGGGTTGTTGCGGCATCGGGTGCTGGCCCGACTCGCCGACACCGCGTTCCTGCCCGCCGCCGCGCCCGCCTCCGAGGCCGAGCCGGACGACCCGGACGCGCTGCTGCTCGATCGGGGCACCGCCGCGCGCGACCGGGACCTGCTGCGTCCGCGCGACGCGGTGCTGATCGAGACGGCGGGCCCGGGCCTGGTCGACGCGCTGGCACCGGTGGTGGCCGGGCTGCTGCCCGCGGGGCTGGATCGCAGCGCGGCCCTGCGGGTGCTGGGGGTGCGTCGGTTGCCGCTGGCCGAAGTGGTCGACCAGTTGGCCGGCATGGATCGGGAGCCGGCCTGGTGGCGGGCCCTGTACGACGCGTTCGACCCGGCCGCCCGGGACGCGCTGGGCGCGCTGCCGGTGCCGCTCGCGGACGGCCGGATCGTGCGCGGGCCGCGCGGGATCCTGCTGCCCGGTCCGGACAGCCCCGACCCGGCCGCGCTCGACGTGCTCCGGCTGCGCGTCGCCCACCCGGACGCGACCCACCCGCTCCTGGAACGGCTGGGCGCGATCCGGGCCACCCCGAGGGCGGTGCTCGCGGACCCGGCGGTGCGCGCGGCGGTGGCCGACAGCGAGGACGGCGACGACATCGCCGACGCGATCCTGGAACTGGTCCGGGCCGCCCGGATCGGCCCCGGCGACGAGCCCTGGTTGTCCGCGCTGCTGCTGCCGGACGCGGACGGCGACGCGGTCCCGGCCGGCGAACTGATGTTGCCCGGCAGCCGGATCGCCGCGGTGGTCGAGCCGGACGCGCTCGGCGTCGTCTACCCGGACCTGGTCGAGCGCTGGGGCGAGGACGTGCTGGAGGCGGTCGGCGTGCTCGGCACCTTCGGCCTGGTCCGGGAGGACGACGTGGTCCTGGACCACGACGGCTGCGATCACGACCTGGACGCCGAGGACGACTGGCTCGACGACGTGCTCGACCACATGCCGGACGACGGGGTGCCGCCGGTGCTGGCGACCTTCGTCGCGGTGCGCGACCTGGACCTGGTCGCGGACGACGCCTGGGACGAGGCGCTGGAGGTGATCGCCACGCCGCCGCTGCGCAGCGCGGTGACCGAGCCGGCGCACGTCCTGCTGCCGGACGGCGGCACGGCCCGGGTGCCCTCCTACACCTCGTGGTGGCTGCGCGGACATCCGGTGCTGGACGGCCGGCGGCCGGCGGGGCTGCTCGCCGCCGACGGGGACCGGCTGCTGCACGGGCTCTACGACGAGGTCCGGGCGAGCCTGGATCCGGTCTTCCTGACGGCCCTGGGCGTGCGTACGACGCTCGCGGCGCTGCTGGCCGACCCGGACGGCCCGGACGAACTTCTGGAGCGTCTGGCGGACCCGGAGCGGCCCGTGACGCGCGACCAGTTGCGGGCGCTGTACACCGCGCTCGCCGACGTCGCACCGGAGCGGTTGTCCGCGCCGGCCGAACTGCGCGGCGTCTCGGGTGGGCGGATGACCGTCGCCGACGTGGCCGACGCGCTGGTGGGCGACGCGCCGGACCTGGCGGCCTTGGTCGCGGACGACGCGGCGCACGTGGTGCTGCCGGTGCGTCCGGATCGTGCCGAGGCGCTGGCCGACCTGCTCGACGTACCGCTGCTGTCCGAGACGATCCCGGGCAAGGTGCTCTCCGAGGGCACGCTGCACGAGGTGCCGGAGGACGTGCTGGCCGCGATGCCGGACGCGCCGAAGGAGTACTACGAGCACGAGGAGCTGATCGTCTCCGGCCCGAACGAGAGCGAACTCGACGCGGACTGGCGCTACGTCGACGGCCGGGTGCACGCCACCACCTTCGAGGGCGTCGCGCGCGGCCTGGCCTGGGCGGCGGGCGAGTGGCACCGCCGCTTCGAGGTCGAACAACTGCTGACCCACCCCGAGAACGCGGACCACTTCGCGACGGAACGCGACTTCGACGGGGTGTGAGCGGGCCTCGGTACGTCGGGGGCGATGGGGGCGCCGGGGCTCAGGCCGCGGTGTCCCCGTCGTTTTCGGGGTGCTCGGTGTCCTCGGTGTTTCGGTGGGCCAGCCAACCCGAGACGTGCCAGCCGACTTCGAGGAGGGCGGCGGCGACCAGGGCGATGCCGACCGCGGTGCCGTTGTTGCCCTGGTGCTGGGGATACAGGGCGAAGAAGTCGGCCACGAACGGGACGTAGAGCGCGATCAGGAAGAGTGCCACCATGGCCGCGATCAGGGCGATCCGCCACCACGTGTAGGGGCGGGCGACGATCGCCAGGATCCAGGTCGCGACCAGGAACAGGGTGATCACCGCGGTGGTGCGGTCCTGGTCGAGGTTCGAGCCGTGGTTGAGGTGGGCCAGCCAGTAGGACAGGAAGGTGGCCAGCGCGGCGACCACGCCGCCGGGGATCGCGAAGCGCAGGACGCGCGGCACGAAGCCGGAGCGGGCCCGTTCGGTGTTCGGGGCGAGGGCGAGGAAGAACGCGGGCACGCCGATGGTGAGCGAGCCGATCAGGGTGAGGTGGCGGGGCAGGAACGGGAAGACCACACTCGCGACGCCGGTGAGCAGCGACAACAGCAGTGCGTAGACGGTCTTGGTCAGGAACAGGTTCGCGACCCGCTCGATGTTGCCGATCACCCGGCGGCCCTCAGCCACCACCGAGGGCAGCGTGGCGAAGCTGTTGTCCAGGAGCACGATCTGCGCGACCGCGCGGCTCGCGCCGCTGCCCGCGCCCATCGCGACGCCGATGTCGGCGTCCTTGAGCGCGAGCACGTCGTTGACGCCGTCGCCGGTCATCGCGACCGTGTGGTCGCGGGCCTGGAGCGCGGCCACCATCGCCCGCTTCTGCTGCGGGGTGACCCGGCCGAACACGGTGTCGTCCTCCAGCGCTCGACCGAGTTCGGTCGGGTCCTGGGGCAACCGGCGGGCGTCCACCGCGTGTTCGGCGCCCGCGAGGCCGAGCTTGGCGGCCACCGCGCCGACCGAGAGCGCGTTGTCGCCGGAGATCACCTTGGTCGCCACCCCCTGATCGGCGAAGTAGCGCAGCGTTGCCGCAGCGTCAGGGCGCAGCCGCTGTTGCAGCACCACCAGCGCGGCGGGACGGGCCCGGCCGCCCGCCTCGTCGGTCAGCGCGTCGGCGGTCGCCAACAGGAGCACCCGCAGCCCCCGCGCGCCGAGTTCGTCCACCTGCGCGAGCACCGGGTGGCCCTCGGGGAGCAGCACATCGGGCGCGCCGAGCAGCCAGGTCCCGTGCCCGGCGAAGCTTGCGCCGCTCCACTTGCGGGCCGAGGAGAACGCGGCGACGTCGGTGACCGGCCAGTTCGGCGGCGCCGGGTAGGCGTCCACGATCGCCTGCAGGCTGGCGTTCGGCCGCGGGTCGGAGGTGCCCAGGGCGCCCAGCGCCGCGTCGACGGGCAGGGTGTCGTCGAGCGGGCGCGTCTCGGCCACGTCCATGCCGCCCTCGGTGAGCGTGCCGGTCTTGTCCAGGCAGACCACGTCGACCCGGGCCAGGCCCTCGATCGCGGGCAGTTCCTGGACCAGGCACTGCTTGCGACCCAGCCGCACCACGCCGACCGCGAACGCGACCGAGGTGAGCAACATCAGGCCCTCGGGCACCATGGTGACCAGGCCCGCGACCATGCCGCGCAGCGCGTTGGGCAGGCCGTCGTGGGTGCGGAGCTGACTGATGATCAGCAGGATGCCCACCGGGATCATCAACCACGTCACGTAGGTGAGGATGCGATCCAGGCCGCGGCGCAGTTCCGAGTCGACCAGGGTGAATCGGCCGGCCTCCTCGGCGAGTTCGGCGGCGTAGGCGTCGCGGCCGACCCTGCCCGCCCGGAAGGCGCCGTTGCCGGCGGCCACGAAGCTGCCGGACATCACCTGGTCGCCGACCTTCTTGTGGACCGGATCGGTCTCGCCGGTGAGCAGCGACTCGTCGAGTTCGAGCGCGTCCGCCTCGACCACCACGCCGTCCACCAGGACCTGTTCGCCCGCGCCGAGTTCGCAGACGTCGTCCAGGACGAGATCGCGTGCGGACAATTCGGCGGTGTGCCCGTCCCGGCGCACCCGGGGCTTGGCCTCGCCGACCACCGCCAGCGCGTCCAGGGTGTGCTTGGCACGCAGCTCCTGGATGATGCCGATCGCGGTGTTGGCCACGATGACCAGGCCGAACAGGCCGTCCTGGATCGGGCCGACGATCAGGATCACCACGAACAGGGTGCCGATGATCGCGTTGAACCTGGTGAGGACGTTGCCCCGGACGATCGCCGAGGTGCTGCGGCTGGACCGGGCCGGCACGTCGTTGACGCGACCGTCCGCGACGCGTTCGGCGACCTGGGCGGCGGTCAGGCCGGGGAGGGTGGCGGGGGCTTCGAGCATGCCCTGACGCTACGTTAGGAAATGGGCTTGATGTCGGATTTTGTATTGTTTGCGATTGCGGTTCGTCGGTCGCGGCTCGTTGCCTGTGGTTGGTGGCTCGTGGTTTGTGGCCTGTGGTGGGGTTGCGGTCAGTCGTCGTTCTGGAGTCGGCGGCAGTACCAGAGACCGAACAGGCCCAGGCCGGAGCCGGCCAGCGCGCACCACGGCCACCACTCCCGGTCCTCGGCGAGCGAGTCGCGCATGAACCACGCGACCACGAACAGGGCGAACCAGATCAGGCTGCCGACGGCGACGAGCTTGATGATGTCGCCCTCGTGCGGAGGGGGCGCGGGGCGCATGCCGGTGTCCGTGTCGGGGGGCTCGGTGTCGTGAGGCTCGGTGGGGCGGGGCTCGGCGGATCGGGGCCGGTCGGGCTCGGCAGGCTCGTCGACGACGGCGGCGAATTCGGCGGTTCCGCCCATGAGGGCCGGATCGGTGGCCGGGTCGTAGGCGCTCGCGCCGTAGGTGGGCACGGGGTGTTCCCCGGAGTACGGCACGGAGTGTTCCCCGGAGGAGTACGGCTCGGGTTGATCCCCGGAGGAGTACTGCACGGGGTGCTCCCCGGACGAGTACGGCTCGTACTCGGCGGGCTCGTACGCGGGCGATGGGTATTCGGTCGGGTCGTAGCCCGTGGGCGGGTACTCGTCCGCCGCCTCGTCGGACGTGTACTCACCGCCGCCGAGCGGGCTGGTGTCCGGGCGCGGTGCGCCCGTGTCGTCCGGATCCGGCGAGGTGCGCCGTCGTTTCCCGCTCCCGTGCCTGCTCACGAAACCTAGGCTACTTGGCCGCCTGTGCCGGTCCCGCGCCCGTCCCGACGAACAAGCGGAAGGGTCGGTTCCGGTTTTTGGTGTGGTGTCTGGCACCCTTTCAAGGTCTCCCGGCACCGGTCCCAGGTGCCGTGTGCGTGTCTCGACCACCCGTTCCCGCGCTCCGAGGATCAGCATGTCCCGCCAGGCCGCCGCTGCGACCGACCCCGAGATTTCGACCGCGCGAAGGGGCGGGCTCGACCGCTTCTTCAAGATCTCGGAGCGTGGCTCGTCGCCGCTGCGCGAGGTGCGTGGTGGTCTCGCCACCTTCTTCGCGATGGCTTACATCATTGTGCTGAATCCCATTATTTTGGGGTCTGCCCAGGATCGATACGGCCATCACCTGTCCCAGCCGCAGTTGGTCACCGCCACCGTTCTGGTCGCCGCGGTGATGACGATCCTGATGGGCCTGGTCGGCAACATGCCGCTCGCGTTGGCCGCCGGGTTGGGCATCAACGCGATGGTCGCGTTCCAGATCGCGCCGCAGACCACGTGGGACGAGGCGATGGGCCTGGTCGTGCTGGAGGGCATCGGCCTGTTGATCCTGGCCGCCACCGGGCTGCGCGAGGCGATCATGAACGCGATCCCGCTGGCCCTCAAGCAGGCGATCGGGGTCGGCATCGGTTTGTTCGTGACCCTGGTCGGCCTGGTCAGCGCGGGTGTGGTGACCAGGGTCCCGGACGACGTGCACAGCACCGTGCCGGTCGCGCTGGGCAGTGGCGGCACGCTCAAGGGCTGGCCCGCCGTGGTCTTCTGCTTCGGGCTGCTGCTCACGTTCGTGCTGGTCGTGCGCAAGGTGCCGGGCGCGATCCTGATCGGCATGGTCGCCTCGACCGCGCTCGCGGTGATCGTGCACCAGGCGGCCGGTCTGGACAAGGCGACCTGGGGGCTGACCGCGCCCGAGGCGAACGGTGTCGTGGACACACCCGACTTCGGACTGATCGGCAATGTGGACCTGTTCGGCGCGTTCGGTCGGGTCGGCTTCATCACCGCGTCGTTGCTGATCTTCACGCTGCTGCTGTCGAACTTCTTCGACGGCATGGGCACCATCATCGGGGTCAGCCGCGAGGCCGGACTGCTCGACGAGCAGGGCAGGGTGCCGAATCTGGGCCGCATCCTGACGGTGGAGTCGGTGGGCGCGATCGCCGGTGGTGGCGCCTCGGCGTCCTCCAACACGGTCTTCGTGGAATCCACGGCGGGGGTCGGCGAAGGGGCCCGGACCGGGTTGGCCAACCTGGTCACCGGTGGCCTGTTCGCGCTCGCGCTGCTGTTCACGCCGTTGGCGAAGCTGGTGCCGGCGCAGGCCGCCACGCCGGCGCTGGTGGTGGTCGGCGCGTTGATGATGACGCAGATCAAGCACATCGAGTGGGACGACCTGACGGTCGCGGCGCCGGCGTTCGTGACGATCGCGCTGATGCCGTTCACGTACAGCATCACCACCGGGATCGGTGCGGGGTTCGTGCTGTATGTGGTGCTGCGGACTGCGGTGGGCCGGGCGCGGGAGATTCCGGTGTTGTTGTGGGTCGTTTCGGGGTTGTTTGTGGTGCATTTTGCTATTGATCCGATTGAGCAGGTTTTGGGGGTCAAGTAGGGGGCTGGGTCGGGGGCGCCGGCGCGCCGGGTCGGGGCCGCATTCGGGAGCTGGGGCGAAGTCTGAGACTGCGGGCTCGGAAGTGGGGGTGGCGGGTGGGCGGTGCTGGGGCTTTGTCGGGGGTGGGCGGCCGGTTGTGGCCTGCTGGTGTCTTCGGGAATATCTCCGGGGGGCAAACCATTGGAAGTTAGCGAGAGTAAAGAGTTAAGCTAAACAACGTGTCCCCGTCCGAACCCGACCGTGCCACGGTGGCTGCTCTCCGTGCCTCGGTGCTGAAGCTCTCCCGTCGCCTGCGCAATCAGCGGGCCGACGAGACGCTGAGCCCCACCCAGCTTTCGGTGTTGACCGTGCTCGTTGTGCGCGGCGCCATGACTCCGGGTGAACTCGCCCGGCAGGAAAAGGTGCAACCGCCTTCGATGACACGGGTGATCGCCGGCTTGGAGGAGCGCGGCCTGGTGCGGCGTGAGCCGCACCCCGACGACCGCAGGCAGGTCGTGGTCTCCGCGACCGAGCCCGCCGCCGCCGTGGTGGAGGAGAACCGCAGGCTGGGCAACGCCTGGCTGGCGGAGAACCTGTCCCGGCTCACGCCCGAGGAGAACGAGGCGTTGCGCGCGGCCCTGCCGGTGCTGGAGAAGTTGGCGCAGGCCTAGGAGCCCGGCGCGCAGGCTCGACGGCCTTGCGTGTGCGGGAATCCGCGCGCCCCGCGTCGTGGTCGGTTCAGGGACGGGATGTTCATCCGGCCCAGGCCGACCGTACGACGAAGGGGGAGCCCGTGGCGGCGACAGCCGGCACCTTCTCATCACTACGAAACCGCAACTTCCGGCTGTTTGCCGCGGGGCAGACAGTGTCGAACACGGGTACCTGGATGCAACGCATCGCCCAGGACTGGCTCGTGCTCAAGCTCACCGGCAGCGCGACCGCGCTCGGGGTGACCACCGGGCTGCAATTCCTGCCCATGCTGTTGTTCGGCCTGTGGGGCGGCGTGATCGCCGACCGCTACCGCAAGCGCCTGTTGTTGATCGGTACGCAGACCGTGATGGGTCTGCTCGCCGCCGTGATGGCGGTGCTGGTGTTGAGCGATGCCGTCCAGGTGTGGCACGTGTGGCTGCTCGCGTTCGGACTGGGCATGGCCACCGCGGTGGACAACCCCGCGCGGCAGGCGTTCGTGATCGAGATGGTCGGCCGCAAGGACCTGGCCAACGCGGTCAGCCTGAACTCGGCGAACTTCCAGCTCGCCCGGATCGTCGGCCCCGCGGTCGGCGGCCTGCTGATCACCGCGATCGGCACCGGCTGGGTGTTCGCGGTCAACGCGGTGTCCTACATCGCGGTGTTGCTCGGCCTGCTGGCCATGCGCGAGTCGGAACTGCGCACGATGCCGGTGGTGCCGCGCGAGAAGGGACAACTCCGCGAGGGGCTGCGCTATGTGCGCGGTCGGCCCGACCTGCTCGTGGCGATCGCCCTGGTCGGCTTCATCGGCACCTTCGGCTACAACTTCGCGGTCACCCTGGCGACCTTCTCCAACGACGTCTTCCACGCCGGACCCGGCTCGTTCGGGCTGCTCAACACGGTGTTCGCGGTCGGCTCGCTGGCGGGTGCCCTGTTCGCGGCCAAGCGTGGCCGGACCCGGCTGCGGGTGCTGGTCGGTGCCGCGATCGTGTTCGGACTGCTGGAGACGATCGCCGCGCTGATGCCCGGCTACTGGAGCTTCGCGCTGCTGCTGGTGCCGATCGGGATCGCCGGGCTGACCTTCAACACGGCGGCGAACTCGACCGTGCAACTCGGCAGCGATCCGGCGATGCGCGGTCGGGTGATGGGCATCTACATGCTCGTCTTCATGGGCGGCACCCCGCTGGGCGGCCCCCTGACCGGGTGGCTGGCGGAGAGCTTCGGGCCACGTACCGGTTTGCTCGTGGGCGGCCTGATCTCGTTGGCCGCGGCGCTCGTGGTGGGCGTGCTGCTCGCCCGGCATGCCGGAATCCGGCTGCGGCCGAGCACCGTGGTGCGGGCGATGCGGCCGGCGAAGCCCGCCGTCTCGGCGACACGGTCGGAGTTCGGTAATCCTGTGGTCAAGATCTGACAGAGTGTCAGCACGAGTGTGCGACACACCTTTTCTTGACGTGGGATTCACACTCAGGGGTGACGCAGGCCATCGACACGTCACCCGAAACGCTGGAATCCTCGATGGATGGACTACGTGCGGTTCCAGCACCTGTTCCAGGCGGAAGGTCTCCGTCTGGGCCAGGCGGCCGTCACGGACATGGACGCGCCGGTACCGTCCTGTCCCGGTTGGACGGTCGCCGACGTCGTACGACATTCCGTGCTCATGTACACCGATGCAGCCGGGCAACTACGCCCGCAGCACCGCCCGGTCGGGGGCGACCCGCTCCCGGTCGCGGGCAGCGCAACCAAGGGGGATCTGCTCGACACCTACACCCGGGCGCACGCGGCGCTCGTGACCGAGATGGCCCGGCGGGACCCGCTCGACCCGATCGAGGGGGAGAACCTCGACCCGGGCGTGGCGGAGGGCGTGGACGGCGACGGGCCCGACCCGGGCACCGCCGGCTTCCTGATCCGTCGGATGGCGCGCGAGGCCGCGGTGCACCGCGCCGACATCGAGATGGCCGTCGGCACCCCGGGACCGCTGGACGCCCAGCAGTCCCTGGACGGCATCGACGAGGTGCTGGGCGTACTGCTCCCGGCGCACTACGACGGCAGCGCGCGCGACGGCGCGAGCGGGCGCACGATCGGCGTGCACAGCAACCGGCACCACTGGCGGCTGACCATGCAGCGCTCCGGCGTGGCCATGTCCCGCGACCAGGGGTTCGCGGACGCGGCCGTCAGCGGCGAGCCCGCCGAACTGTTGCTCTACCTGTGGGGCCGACGCCCCGGCACGGTCGTCTCGCAGACCGGCGACCGCACCGTGCTCGCCGCCTTCCGGCGCAGGCTGGCGGTGTCGATGGTGTGACCGCGAGCGCGGGCGCCCGGCCGGAATTCGACCGCGCGCCCGCGCCGCGTAGTCTCTGGGGCGTGAATCCCCGCACCAGAACCCGCATCGTCACGGCCACCCTGGCCCTCCTGCTCATCGCCGTGATCATCGGTGCCCTGATGCGTTGAGGCACCGACGCCGGACCCGGCGCGGCGCGAACTCGCGTGTCGTCGCCGGGGCCGGCCCCGATGCACGGCGATCCGCGACGCATGCGACCGAGCTGTCACAAAGTGCCGCCGCCTCGACGGTGATCGGGGCCGGGCCGGCAGGCTGGACCCCATGACAGGACGGGACGGGTGAAGCGGGTGGGACGGGGCCGGGTGGGACGCGGGATGCGCGGCTTCGGAGCCCTGGCGGCCGCCGCCGCCCTGGTGATGGCGATACCGGCGTCGGCGGTGGCCGACGCGGACGTGTTGTTCACCATCAAGGACGAGCGGATCACCGAGTCCAGCGGCCTGGTGGCCAGTTTGCGGCACCCGGACGTCTATTGGACGCACAACGACAGCTCGGACGCGCCCAGGATCTACGCGATCGGCAAGGACGGCGCCACCAAGGCGACCATCACGCTGTCCGGCGTGGACGCGCGGGACTGGGAAGCGATCACCGTTGGCAAGGACGACGCGGGCAATCCGGCGGTGTTCGTCGGCGACATCGGCGACAACCTGCACGGCAAATGGCCCGAGGTGTGGATCTACCGCTTCGCCGAACCCGCGACGCTGGCCGACGCGACGGTCAAGGCGACCAAATTCCGGGTGAAGTACGACAACGGTCCGCGCGACGCCGAGGCGCTGCTGCTGGATCCGCGGACGAACAAGCTGTACATCGCCAGCAAGGAGGGCGAGGGCGGCCTGTACGAGCAGCCCGAGCAGCTCTCCTCGACGGGGGTCAACACGTTCAAGCGGATCGCCGCCGGCGGCTCGACGGTGACCGACGGCGCGTTCGCGCCGGACGGCTCCCGGTTCGTGCTGCGCGGCTACTTCTCCGCGACCGTGTTCGCCGCGCCCGGCAAGGAATTGGCCGGGGTCGGCGTGCCGATCCAGCGCCAGGGCGAATCGGTGGCGTGGAGTCGGGACGGCAAGGAGCTGTTGTTCGGCAGCGAGGGCAAGGGCAGTCAGGTCCGCCGGGTCGAGCTCAAGGGCGACAACCGCCCGGACCTGGTGCGCAACGCGCCCGGCGGCAAGCCCGGCTCCGGCTCGGACGGCGGGGGTGCCGCGGACGCGACCACGTCCGCCGGCGACGAGAGCGGGGGCGAGTCCGTCGCGGACAAGGCCAAGACCTACAGCCCGGTGCTGCTGGCCGTGGTCGGCCTGGGAGTGCTGTTCTTCGCGTACCGGCGGCTGGGCGGCCGGAACGGGGACTGAGCGGGAACGGGCCGCCGCCCCGGACCGAGGTGGTCCGGGGCGGCGGCCCGTCAGGCTTCGCGGACGCGGATCAGAGCTGCTCGATCACGTAGTCGACGCACGCGGTCAGCGCCTCGACGTCGGCCGGCTCGACGGCCGGGAACATCGCCACCCGGAGCTGGTTGCGGCCCAGCTTGCGGTAGGGCTCGGTGTCCACGATGCCGTTCGCGCGCAGCACCTTGGCCACCGCGGCGGCGTCCACCGAGTCGGCGAAGTCGATCGTGCCGACGACCTGGGAGCGGGCCGCCGGGTCGGTCACGAACGGGCTCGCGTACGCGGACTTCTCGGCCCACCCGTACAGCCGGCTCGACGAGTCGGCGGTGCGCGCGACGGCCCAGTCCAGGCCGCCCTGCCCGTTGATCCAGTCGAGCTGGTCGGCGAGCAGGAACAGCGTGCTCAGCGCCGGCGTGTTGTAGGTCTGGTCCTTGACCGAGTTGTCGATCGCGGTGGCCAGGTCGAAGAACGGCGGGATGTAGCGGTCCGACGCGGCGATCCGCTGCGCGCGCTCCAGCGCGGCCGGCGAGAACGCGGCGAGCCACAGACCGCCGTCGGCGGCGAAGTTCTTCTGCGGTGCGAAGTAGTAGACGTCGGTCTCGGCCGCGTCCACCGGCAGGCCGCCCGCCGCGGAGGTCGCGTCGACCAGCACCAGCGAGCCCGCGTCGGCGCCGGCCGGTCGGGCGATCGGCATCGCGACGCCGGTCGAGGTCTCGTTGTGGGTCAGGGCGTATACGTCCACGCCCGCCTCGGCCTGCGGCAGCGGGTGCGTGCCGGGCTCCGCCTTGAGTACCGTCGGCTCGTCCAGCCACGGCGCGGCCTTGACCGACGTGGCGAACTTGGAGGAGAACTCGCCGAACGACAGGTGCTGGGACTTGCGCTCGACCAGGCCGAATGCGGCGATGTCCCAGAAGGCGGTGGCACCACCGTTGCCCAGGATCACCTCGTATCCCTCGGGCAGGGAGAACAGGCTGCCGACACCTTCGCGAACCCGGCGCACCAGGTTCTTCACCGGCGCCTGCCGGTGGGAGGTGCCCAGGAGAGAGGTACCGGTCGCCGCGAGAGCGGCGAGTGCCTCGGGGCGTACCTTGGACGGGCCCGAACCGAACCGGCCGTCGGCGGGCATGAGCGCTGCGGGAATCTGGATCTCGGCCACGCGAAGAGCGTAGTCGCGCCCGATTCGCGAGTGACGCGCATTCCGAACAATGAGACGATCCCGCCCACCATGCGAGCATTCGCCGTCTCGACGGCCGGCCGACCCGCCGCGCCCGACCGGGTCCGGCGACCCGAGCGCCCGGCACGCGCGAGGATGACGGGGTGACGGCACAGTTCGGGGACCTCGAAGACGCGTTGCGGGCACGAGTGCGGGGCGAGGTCCGGTTCGACCCGCAGGCCCGCGCGCTGTACTCGATGGACGCCTCCAACCACCGCAACGTGCCGCCGGGGGTGGTCGCGCCGCTGGACGCCGAGGACGTGCTCGCCGCGCTCGCGGTGTGCCACGAGCTGGGGGCGCCGGTCACCGTGCGCGGCGGCGGCACCAGCATCGCCGGGCAGGCCACCGGCAACGGCGTGGTCCTGGACCTGGCCCGGCACCTGAACCGGATCCACCACGTCGACCCGGCGAACCGGATCGCGCACGTCGAGCCCGGCGTCGTGCTCGACGACCTGCGCCGCGCGGCCGGCCGACACGGACTCACCTTCGGCCCGGACCCCTCCACGCACAGCCGCTGCACGCTCGGCGGCATGATCGGCAACGACGCGTGCGGGTCGCACTCGGTCGCCTGGGGCCGGACGAGCGCCAACGTGGAATGGCTCGACGTCGCGACCATGGACGGCACCCGGATGCGGGTCGGCCGCGATCAGCCGGTGCCCACGACCGGCCGCGCCGCCGAGATCCACGCCGCGCTCGCCGAACTCGCCGACGCCAACCTGGCGTTGATCCGGCGGGGCTTCCCGGCCCTGCCGCGTCGGGTCTCCGGTTACGCCCTGGACCGGCTGCTGCCCGAGCACGGGCGCGACCTGGCCCGGGCCCTGGTCGGCACCGAGGGCACCTGCGCGGTGGTGCTCGGGGCCGGCCTGCGCCTGGTCGAGGCGCCCCGGGCCCGCGCCCTGGTGGTGCTGGGCTTTGCGGACGACTTCGCCGCGGCGGACGCGGCGCCCGCTCTGCTGCCGTATGGGCCGCTGACCGTGGAGAGCCTGAGCGCGGGCCTGGTCGCGTTGGCCGCGTCCGCCCGCGAGGTCGAACTGCCGCCCGGCGCGGCCTGGTTGTTCGTCGAGTTCGGCGGCGACTCGATCGCCGAGGCGGTGGCCCGGGCGCACGCGTCGGCCGGCTCCGGACCGGCTCGGGTGGTCACCGACCCGGCGGAACAGCGGGCGTTGTGGCGGATCCGCGAGGAGGCGTCCGGCACCGCGACCCGGATGGCGGACGGCTCCGAGGCGTGGCCGGGCTGGGAGGACACCGCCGTGCCGCCCGAGCGGCTCGGCGCGTACCTGCGCGCGTTGGCCGAGCTGATGGACCGGCACGAGTTGCGCGGACTGCCCTACGGCCACTTCGGCGAGGGGTGTGTGCACATCCGGATCGACTTCGACCTGCTCACCACCCGCGGCGTCGCGGCGTTTCGGGCGTTCTCGTCCGACCTGGCGGACCTGGTCGTCGCGCACGGCGGCTCACTGTCCGGGGAACACGGCGACGGGCAGGCCCGGGCCGAGTTCCTGCCCCGGATGTACGGACCGGAGATCGTCGAACTGTTCGGCGCCTTCAAGGCGATCTGGGATCCGGCGGGATTGTTGAACCCGGGCATCCTGGTTCGTCCACACCCTGTGGACGGCAATCTGCGCTTCACCGGGACGCGTACGCCGGTGTCGGTGGAGTTCGGCTATCCGGCGGACGGCGGCGACTTCGCGGCGGCGGTGCGTCGCTGTGTGGGGGTGGGCAAGTGCCGCGAGTCGGCGGACACCTCCTCGGGCGGGGTGATGTGCCCGTCGTACCGGGTCACCGGCGAGGAGGCGCACTCGACCCGCGGACGCGCCCGGTTGTTGCACGAGATGCTGATCGGCGACGTGATCACCGACGGCTGGCGCTCCACCGAGGTGCGCGACGCGCTCGACCTGTGCCTGTCCTGCAAGGGCTGCCGCAGCGACTGTCCGGTGGATGTGGACATGGCCACCTACAAGGCCGAGTTCCTGCACCACCACTATCGGGGTCGACTGCGGCCGGCGGCGCACTACGTGCTGGGCAACCTGCCGCTGTGGGCCCGCGCGGTGGGTGCGGTGCCCGGTCTGGCGGGCGTGATCGACGCGGCGGCGCGGGTGCCGGCGCTGCGCCGGGCCGCGCTCGGTGCGGCCGGGCTCGATCGCACTCGGGAGATCCCGTCGCCGGCCGCCGAGCCGTTCACCCGCTGGTGGCGCGATCGGCCGCGTGCGAAGGGTGGTTCGCGACCGCGCGTGGTGTTGTGGCCGGACACCTTCACCAACCGTTTCCGGCCCGAGGTCGGGCGCGCCGCGGTCGAGGTGCTGGAGGCCGCAGGGCTGGAGGTGGTGGTGCCGCCGGGGTCGGTGTGTTGCGGCCTGACCTGGGTCTCGACCGGGCAACTGGGCATCGCCCGAAGGGTGATGGGCCGCACGGTGCGCGTTCTGCGGCCGGCGATCGAGGCCGGACTGCCGATCGTGGGCCTGGAACCGTCCTGCGCGGCGGCGCTGCGCACCGACGTACCCGAGCTGCTCGGCCCGGCCGCGGCCGGTCTGGCGGACTCGGTCAAGACCTTCGCCCAGGCCCTGGAGGAGTACGCGCCGCACTGGTCGCCGCCGGTGCTGGATCGCCCGGTGACCGGCCAACTGCACTGCCACCAGCACGCGGTGCTCGGCGACGCGGCCGATCGCCGGCTGCGTGCGCGCGCCGGGTTGACCGGCGAACTCGCGGGCGGTTGTTGCGGGTTGGCGGGCAACTTCGGGTACGAGGCGGCGCACGGCGAGTTGTCGCGCGCGGTCGCGGCGGACCGCCTGCTGCCCGCGCTGGAGGCCGCCGGGCCGGATGCGGTGACCCTGGCGGACGGGTTCAGTTGCCGTACCCAGATCACCCACGTGAGCGACCGCCGGCCGCTGCACCTGGCCGAACTCCTGGCCGCCGCATTGCCCCCGGGCCCCGGGCGCGCGGAATCCGGCGGGTGAGTCGGCCCCGCCCACGTCACCCGGCCGGACGCGGCGGGGAATGTCGGCGGGCGACGGCGACTTGGCATCGGCATGACCGACACGTCGTTCAACCCACGCACGCTGCTCGCGGAAAGCCGACTCGGCGTCCTCGCCACGATCAAGTCGGACGGCCGCCCCCAGCTTTCCCCCGTCATGCCCTTCTACGACCCCGAGACCGGCCTCCTCTACGTCTCGATGACCGAGGGCCGCGCCAAGACGGCGAACCTGCGCCGCGATCCACGAGCCGCCCTGGAGGTCACCGGCCCCGACGGCCGCTCATGGGCCACCGCCGAGGGCACGGTGACCCTGACCGGGCCGGGGGCCACGCCCGACGGCCCGGAGGTCGAGGCCCTGGTGGACTACTACCGCCACGCCGCCGGCGAGCACCCGAACTGGACCGAATACCGCGCGGTGATGGTGGCCGACCGCCGAGTGCTGATGACCATGACGGTCGACCACGTCTACGGCGCCGACCTCGGCTGAGCCCGACCCGGGATCGTCACCCGATACCGAAACGGCCACCGCACGACCGTGCTCGCGCGGTGGCCGCCCGTGCGGCGTCGGGCGCCGGGTTCAGACCAGGTCACCCGGGTCGGTGTTGGCGCCGCACAGTATGACGGCGACCTTTTCCCCCTGGGCCGGGGCGTAGGCACCGGTGGAGAGGGCGGCCAGGGCCGTGGCGGCGGCGGGTTCGACGACGATGCGGAAGTTGTCCCACAGGGCCTGACGGGATTCGATGATGGCCTTGTCGGAGACCAGGACCGAGAACGCGCCGGTGCGTCGTGCCGTCGCCAGGGCCGTGCGGGAGACCCGGCGCGCGCCCAGCGAGTCGGCGGCGATCGAGTCGGTCGGCACGTCCACGACCTCGCCGGCCTCCAGGGCGGCGTTGAGCGCGCGGCAGTGTTCCGGTTCGACCGCGACCGTGCGGATCCCGTGTTCCTCGGCTGCGGTCGCCACGCCCGCGAACAGGCCGCCGCCGCCGACCGAGACGATGATCGTGTCCAGTTTCCCGGGTACGCCCGCCACCATCTCCGGCACCAGCGTGCCCGCGCCCGCGGCGATCAGCGGGTTGTCGTACGCGTGCGACAACAGCGC
The DNA here is from genome assembly GCF_042754445.1 of Embleya sp. NPDC059213. Lineage (NCBI taxonomy): Bacteria > Bacillati > Actinomycetota > Actinomycetes > Kitasatosporales > Streptomycetaceae > Embleya > Embleya sp. NPDC059213. The sequence continues at coordinate 26,738 of NZ_JBHZAV010000049.1, read as the reverse complement.
GCCGGTCTCGTCGGCGTAGCGCCGCGACGCCTCCAACGCGTCCGCGTACTCGCGGCCCACCAGCAGCACGTCCGCGCCGTACGTACGCAGCCGCTCCACCTTGATCCGCGGCGCGGTCTCCGGCAGGAACACCGTCGCGCGCACGCCCGCGCCACGCGCCGCCCACGCGCACGCGAGGCCCGCGTTGCCGCCGGAGGCGATCACCACGCCGGCCTCGGGCATGGTGCCCGCCTCGATGTGCGCGGTGGTGAAGTTCGCCGCGCCGCGGGCCTTGAACGATCCGGTGTGCTGGATGTACTCCAACGCGAGCCACACGTGCGGCGACGGGTGAATCGGCATCATGGTGACCGGTTGGGTCTGGCCCACGATGCGTTCGGCGGCGTTCCTGATGTCGCCGTAGGTCAGTTCGGGCGTGGCGGTATCCATGACGCCCGACCCTATGGCTTGGCCGCCCGCCCGGGCCCGCGTCGGCTGCGCGCCTCCGGGCGGCAGCGCGTCCGCAGGGCGCGCGAGGCGATCGTGCGCCCCGCGGTGGCATCGGCCGACCGGGTGGGGTCGCGGCGTGTGATCGCACTCTCGGGCGCATCATGTGGACAGTCTGGTTAGGCAAGCCTTACCTTCGGATCATGACGTTGCTCGATCTTCGGCAGCTCGCACCGTGCCCCGCGTTCGCGGAGACCTTCCGGGCGCTCGGGGCCGCGTGCCCGCTGATCGCGGTCGAGCCCGGGCGTCCGGGAGCGGACCTGCTGCACGCCTCGCGGCTGGCGAGCGACCCCGACGTGATCGCCGGCGCGCTGGCCGCCGAACGGCGGCGCATCCTCGCGACGCTCGACGCCGAACCACGCGCCGACGCGATCGCGATGTGGGCCCTGCACGGCTACGCGTGGTACGCGTGCCTGATGCTCGCCGGGCCCTGGTTCCTCGGTCGCCGCGTCCCGCTGGTGAGCCTGGACGAGGTATGGATCGACCTCGGATCCGAACGGTCCAACCGCTGCTTCACGGTCACCTCGAACACCTTCGCGTGCCTGCCCGACGACCCGGACGCGGGCGCCGCCGGCGCCCGCGTGGTCGCCGACCAGGCCGCGCTGCGAGCCGAGCTGTTGCGCACGGTGTCCGCGCACCTGGAGCCGCTGCTCGGCGCCTTCCGGCCGCACCTGCGCCGGGGCGAGCGGGTGTTGTGGGGCATGGTGGCGGACGAACTGGTGAGCGCCGTCTGGTATCTGGGCCGCATGCTCGGCGAGGCCGAGGGCGAGCGCGCGGTCCGCGAACTCGGCGAACTGCTCCCCGGCGACACCGGCCGGTTCAAGCGCGACGCGGGCTTTCGCACCCTGCGCGGCACCGAGGGCCGCACCCACTGCAACCGCACCCAGAGCGTGTGCTGTCTGTGGTACACCGTCGACCCCGACGCCCTGTGCGGCACCTGCCCCCGCGCCGACGACGCCCGCCAGGTGGCCATCCTGGAGGGCCGCGCCTGACCGGTGCCGCGCGGCGGACACGACGGAACCCCGCACCCCCTGCGGGGGACGGGGCTCCGGATGAGCGTCGAGCACTCATACCTCAGGTCAGGTTGCGGACCGTGTCGTCGTAACCCGCGACCTCGGTGATCGGGCGGGTGCCCGGGCCGATGTACAGGGCGGCCGGCCGCACCAGGCGCGAGGTGCGCTTGTGCTCCAGGATGTGCGCACTCCACCCGGCGGTCCGGGCGCAGGTGAACATCGAGGTGAACATGTGCGCCGGAACCTCGGCGAAGTCCAGCATCACTGCGGCCCAGAACTCCACGTTGGTGGCCAGGATCCGGTCGGGGCGCCGAGCCTGAAGCTCCTCCAACGCCGCCTTCTCCAGCGCCGCGGCCACCTCGTAGCGAGGCGCCCCCAGCTCCTTGGCCGTGCGCCGCAACACGCGCGCGCGGGGGTCCTCGGCCCGGTAGACCCGGTGACCGAAGCCCATCAGGCGCTCGCCGCGATCGAGGACGCCCTTGACGTACGCCGTGGCGTCGCCGGTGCGCTCGATCTCCTCGATCATGTGCAGCACGCGCGAGGGCGCACCACCGTGCAGCGGGCCGGACATCGCGCCGACCGCGCCGGACAGACACGCGGCGACGTCGGCACCGGTGCCCGCGATCACACGCGCGGTGAACGTCGAGGCGTTCATGCCGTGCTCGGCCGCCGACGTCCAGTAGGCGTCGACCGCCTTGACGTGCTGCGGGTCCGGCTCGCCGCGCCAGCGGATCATGAAGCGCTCGACGATGGTCTGTGCCTTGTCGATCTCGCTCTGCGGCACCATCGGCTTCTCCAGGCCGCGGGCCGACTGGGCGACGTACGACAGCGCCATCACGGCGGCCCGGGCCAGGTCGTCCCGCGCCTGGGCGTCGTCGATGTCGTGCAGCGGTTTCAGACCCCACACCGGAGCGAGCATGGCCAGCGCGCTCTGCACGTCCACGCGGACATCGCCCGAATGGATCGGGATCGGAAACGGTTCGGCCGGCGGCAGGCCGGGGTTGAACGCCCCGTCCACCAGCAGGCCCCAGACATTGCCGAACGAGACGTGGCCGACGAGGTCCTCGATGTCCACACCTCGGTACCGGAGCGCGCCACCCTCCTTGTCGGGTTCGGCGATCTCCGTCTCGAACGCTATGACTCCTTCGAGCCCGGGTACGAACTCGGACATCAGGCGGCTCCTCATGCGATCTCGACTGACTTGTGGTCCTTCATACCCCGCACTGCCACACCGTGTCTTCCCCCGAACGAGGCCGGGGCGCCGGGTGCCGATCATGCTCCGCACGCCGGGTCCACCGGTGTCTCGGGGAGGTGTTCCGCTCGGTCCGGGCAAGGCCGGGATGGTGCCTCGCCTGAAGGTATGGGCCGATCGAAGTCCGTCGGTCAGGATATCTCTCGATATCGAGACGACCTACGCCGGAACACGCCGGACCGAGTGAGGTCCGGCACAAACCGCCGGGTTCGGTCGCCCCGATTGTCACCCGCTCGGGGGTGACCGTGCCGGCGACGGGCGCCGAGTGGTACTCGTTGTCCGTGGAGTTCACCGAGCTTGCCGCCATGCGCCGGCAGTACCGAGGCGAAGGCATCGACGTCGGCGCGTTGCCGCCGACCCCCTTCCCGTTGTTCACCGCGTGGCTGGCCGAGGTGGCCGCGGCCGAGTTGCCCGAGCCGAACGCGATGGTGGTCGCGACCGCGACGCCGGACGGCCGGCCGAGCACGCGCACGGTGCTGCTCAAGGAGTTCGACGAGCACGGCTTCGTCTTCTATACGAACTACGGCTCGCGCAAGGGCGGCGAACTGGCCGCGAACCCGGCGGTGAGCCTGCTCTTCCCGTGGCACGCGCTCGCCCGCCAGGTGATCGTGAGCGGCTCCGCCGAACGGGTGTCGCGCGAGGTCACCGCCGAGTACTTCCGCTCCCGGCCGCGCGGCTCGCGGATCGGGGCCTGGGCCAGCGAGCAGTCCCGGGTGGTGTCCGGGCGCGAACAGTTGGAGAAGCGCTACGCCGAGGCCGAGGCCGGCTTCGCGGGCATCGACGACATCCCGCCGCCGGAGTTCTGGGGCGGTTTCCGGGTCCGCCCGGACGAGGTGGAGTTCTGGCAGGGCCGCGAAAACCGAATGCACGACCGCCTGCGCTACCTACGCCGGGGCCCCGAGGGCACCCCATGGCAGGTCGAACGCCTGAGCCCGTAAGCACAAGCCCCCACAGACAGCCGCACCCCCAGGTGCGTCAGCGCCCCCGACTCGGGCTCACCCTGGTGATCGACGCGCGCAGCGCGGAGAGCGGCGGAGCCGCAAAACGTTGACTTCGTGGCCCGGAGCGAAGCGCAGGGACACGAAGTCACGAGCGAGGGGCCACTTTTTGCGGAGGAGCGTCAGCGGGGGAGCAAAAAGTGCTGCCTCGCGAGCCGGCGCCGAAGGCGCCCAAAAAACAGCGACCCGCAGGTCGCTTCTCCGTCCACCTCGGTGAGGTGGAACGAAGGCCGGGGGACGATCCCGGCGACCTGCGGGTCGGGTGTCTGCCTGGTGTTGCCGGCCGCCTGCCTGCGTCCGTCGCGGTGCACTCACGACGGGGCCTGCCGAGCCGGAAAACCGGAGTGGCGGCTAGCGGGCAGCCACCTCACGCGTCCGAATGCTATGCAACTTCAGACCACCTCCTCTCCCGTGTGCCAGTGAGGTTAGATCTGCCCCGCAGGCGGGTGCAACGCATTTACGGGGTGCCTGATCCCACATCGAAATCAGGAATAGATGCAGGGCACATTGGGATTGGATAGCGCGGGTGCCCCTTGCCTCGAAGCGCCTCGCCAAGGCCGTCCTCGCGGACCTGACCCCCCTGCGCGAGTTCCCCGACTTTCGTCGTCTGTGGTTCGGCCACTCGGTCTCCTCGCTGGGGCAGCAGATGACCTCGGTCGCGGTGGCGATCCAGGTGTACGCACTGACCGACTCCAACTTCGCGGTCGGGCTGGTGGGGCTGTGCTCGGTGGTGCCGCTGATCGTGTTCGGGCTGCTCGGCGGCGCGATCGCGGACAGCGTGGATCGCCGCGTGGTCGGCCTGGTGACCGCGGTCGGGCTCGCCGCGGTGTCGATCGTGCTGGCCGTACAGGCGTTCCTCGATCTCGGCCAGGTGGGGCTGTTGTACGCGGCGGTGGCGGTGCAGTCCGCGTTCTTCGCGGTGAACAACCCCGCGCGCACCTCGATGCTCCCCAAGCTGTTGCCCGTCGACCGGCTGCCCGCCGCCAACGCGCTGAACTCGATAGCCATGGCGCTGGCGATGACGGTCGGGCCGATGCTCGGCGGCCTGGTGATCGGCCTGTGGAGCTTCCAGGCCGCGTACCTGATCGACGCGATCGCCTTCACCGCGGCGCTGTACGCGATGTGGCGGCTGCCGTCGATGCCGCCCGCCCGGGCGGCGGGCGGGCCCAGACGGGCCTCCGTGCTGGAGGGGCTGCGCTTCCTGCGGAGCAGGCCCAACATCCGGATGACCTTCCTGACCGACATCGTCGCGATGGTGTTCGGCATGCCCCGCGCGCTGTTCCCGGCGATGGCGGCGACGCTGTACGGCGGCGGGGCCACCACGGTCGGCCTGCTGGTCGCGGCGCCCGCGGTGGGCTCGCTCGCGGGCGGGCTGTTCTCCGGCTGGCTGGGCCGGGTGCAGCGGCAGGGGCGGGCGGTGGTGCTCGCGGTGATCGCGTGGGGGACCTGCGTCGCGGTGTTCGGGCTGGGCGGCCCGCTGTGGCTCGGCCTGATCCTGCTGGCCCTCGCGGGCTGCGCGGACACCATCAGCATGGTTTTTCGCAACACCATCATGCAGGTGGCGACCCCGGACGAGATGCGGGGGCGGCTGGCCGGCGTGTTCATCGTGGTGGTCGCCGGCGGGCCCCGGCTCGGCGACTTCGAGGCCGGGTCGGTGGCCGCGCTGAGCACCGAGCGGATCTCCGTGGTCAGCGGCGGACTGGCCTGCGTGCTCCTGGCGATCGTGTTGTCGTTGCGGTGGCGCGGCTTCTGGCGCTACGACGCCCGCGACCCGCAGCCGTAGTCGACGGGGTCGGCGGACGGCCCGCCGGCCGAACGGGGCTCGACCCGTCCGGCCGACCGGTGGGCAGGGGTCAGGTGCGCGGCGCGATCCACACCTGCTCGGCGTGCGCGGCCACCCGGCCCTCGGCGTCGTAGAGCGTCGTCGCGGTGTACAGCTTGCGGCCGTCCCGGCCCAGTCGGCGGCCGAGCACGACGCAGGGCTCGTTCGGATAGGGCAGCGCGTACACGTACGCGGTCATCCGGCCGAGCAACACGGCGGTGTCCCGGTCCATCCCGGTCCAGCCGCCGGGGCAGTCCAGCGCGGCCCAGACGAACTCGGGGGCGATCTGCTCGGTGCCGGGCGCGACCAGCGAGGCGTGCGGGGTCCATACGCACGCGTTGGTGTCCGGCCGGTCCGCGAGCAGGCCCGGGAACAACCGCAGGCCGTCGCCCTCGGCCCGCCCGGTGCCGCACACGAAGCACTCCGTGTAGGGGTTCCACGCCGCGAACCCGGCGAAGGACCGGCTCGCCTCGCTCGCCTCGGCCGGGGTCACCGGGTCGATCGGCGCGGGCAGCGGCAACTCGGCGTCGACCGGCACCGCCTCGGCGATCGGCCCGTCGTCCTGATGCAGCGTCAGCACACCCGTCCCGGCGTCGCGGGTGAGCGCCAGCGCCCGGTCCAGCGGCACCGCGCGGCGCAGCGTCACGGTCACCCCGGAGGCCGGCCCGCCGCCGGCGCGGCCGGCCAGCAGGCCGGCCAGGTAGCCGCCGTTGCCGATGCCCGGCGGCCCGTTGAACCGCCCAGGGACCACGATCGCGGCCGAGCGCGGGTCGGGCACGCCGACCGCCTCGGCCGACGCCGGGTCGGCTGCCTGTTCGGACGCCTGCGCGGCCTGCCGGTCCGAAGAGTGGGACCGTGCGTTGGGATGCACTGCCGGGTTCACCTCAGATAGAAGATCCGGTCCGCGTGTTCGGCCAGCAACCGCTCGTTCCACGCGGCTCCGCCCTCGACGTTCGCGGACATGAACACCGGGGGTTCGATCCCCCGGGAGACCAGGTGGCCGATCACACCGACCATGAGTGTCTGCAATACCGCCGAACACACCACGCCCGAGGTCGGGCCGATCCGCTGCGGCACGCCGGTCGCCTCCAGCGCGGCGTCGCCCGGCGGGATGGCGGTGTCCAGCACGACGTCGCAATTGTCCAGGACTCGCGTACCCGAGGGGTGCCGGGGGGATTCGGCCTCGCTGGCCACGATCGAGGTGACACCGATCACCAGCGCGCCGCGCTCGCGGGCCCGACGGGCCATCTCCACGGGCAGCCCGTTGCGGCCGGACAGCGAGATCACCACGAGCACGTCGCCTTTGCGCACCCCCGCGCCGTCCAGCACCGGGCCGGCCAACTCGGCGAGCTTCTCCACCGCGGTGCTGACCGTGATCGGGCGCACCGAGAGTTCGTTGCCGGGGGCGATCAGCGGGTTGGCCAGGATCAGGCCGCCCGCACGGTAGATCACGTCCTGGGCGGCGAGCGCGGAGTGGCCGCCGCCGAACACGAACAACCGGCCGCCGTCCGCCAGCGCCTGGGCGACCCGGTCCGCGGCCCGGTCCACGGTGGGCAGTTCTTCGTCGCGCAGCCGTTCCAGCAGTGCGATCGCCGCGTCGAGGTAGCGCGCACCCAGCTCGACCATTGCCCGGTCCTCCCGTTTCTTCGGTGCGTGCGGAGCTTCGTATACGGATCCGCCGTGCGTACGCGGATCCGGCACCTTACCGCCGGATCGCCTCGTAGCGGTCGAGTGCGACGCGTCTTTCCTCGGCGTGCTCGACGATCGGGTCGGGGTAGCCCGGAACGCCGATCTTCCACGGCTCGTGCACCGCCCGGCCCGCGATGGCGCGCAGCTCGGGCACGTAGCGCCGGACGTAGTCCCCGTCGGGGTCGAACCTGCGTCCCTGGGTGATCGGATTGAAGATCCGAAACCACGGCGACGCGTCGGTGCCGCAGCCCGCGGTCCACTGCCAGCCGTGACTGTTGGCGGCCGGGTCGCCGTCCACCAGGTGCCGCATGAAGTGCGCCGCGCCGCGCGTCCACTCCTGGTGCAGGTCCTTGACCAGGAAGGACGCGACGACCATTCGGACCCGGTTGTGCATCCAGCCCTCGGCGAGCAACTGCCGCATCCCGGCGTCCACGAACGGGAAGCCGGTCCGCCCCGCGCGCCATGCGTCGAAGTGCGCGTCGGCGTCCGGTCCGGTGTCGTATCGCATGTCCGCCATGTCGCGGTTCAGATACTCCCGGGCGGTCTCCGGGTGATGCCACAACACGTCGCCGTAGAACTCGCGCCAGGCCAGTTCGGCGCGGAAGGTCTCGTCGACGCGGCCGGTCAGCAGTGTGCGTGGATGGATCTCGCCGAATTTCAGGTGCACCGACAACCGCGAGGTGCCGGCCAGGTCGGCCCGGTCGCGCAGCTCGCGATAACGAGCCAGGCCGTGCGCGCGGAAGGCGTCCCACCTCGCGCGGGCGACCCGCTCGCCCGCCTCGGGCAGCGCCACCCCCGCGGGCGCCGGCGCGGCGGGCGGCTCGACCGAGTCGGCGTCCGCCCAGGCCAGGTCGGTCGGGCGCGGCAGCGGGTCGGGCCGGCCGTGCTCGAGCCAGGCGCGCAGAAACGGGGTGAACACCCGGTACGGCGTCCCGTCGGCCTTGCGCACCCGCCCCGGAGCCACCGCGTACGGCGAGCCGGTCGCCCGGAACGGCACGTCCAGCGCCGCCGCCACGGCCGCGTCGCGGGTGCGCCCGTAGGGCCCGAAGTCGGCCGAGACGTGCACCTCCTCGGCGCCGACCTCGCGCACCAGCGCGGGCACTTCGCGAACCGGGTCGCCCATGCGGAGCACCAGCCGCCCGCCGAGTTCGCGCAGATCCGCGTCCAGGGCGCGCAGCGAGTCGACCAGGTGGGCCCGGCGCGCGGGCCCGGAGGCGTCCCACAACACCGGGTCGAACACGAAGACCGGCAACACCCGGGCGGGCTCGCCGGTGCCGGTACCGGGAAAACCGGTGCCGGCCGCGGCGTGCAGCGCCGGGTGATCGCTCAGTCGCAGATCCCGCCGGAACCACAACACGTGTACACGATCGAGGGATCCCGATGTACCCGAGACCTTTCGGGATGGCATTGGCATACCGGAACGTTATGACCGTAAGCACTCGACAACGCGGGCCCACACGGGCAGGGCACACGTACGGATGACGCGGCGGCACGTGTCGGACGGCGCGGGCGGGGCCAGCCGAGCGGACCCGAGCGGCCGGACGTCCGCATCGGCGGTCCGGGTGCGTCAGAATTGGACGGCAGGACCACCCAAGAACGGAGCCGCTGGTCGTGAGTGGACTCATCGACACCACGGAGATGTACCTCCGGACGATTTTCGAGCTGGAGGAGGAGGGCGTGGTCCCGCTGCGGGCGCGGATCGCGGAACGGCTCGAGCAGAGCGGGCCGACCGTGAGCCAGACCGTGGCACGAATGGAGCGGGACGGGTTGTTGACGGTCGAGGGCGACCGTCATCTGGAACTGACGCCCGAGGGGCGGGGAATCGCGACGCGGGTCATGCGCAAGCACCGGCTCGCCGAGTGCCTGCTCGTGGACGTCATCGGATTGCCCTGGGAGCAGGTGCACGCCGAGGCGTGCCGTTGGGAGCACGTGATCAGTGAGCAGGTGGAACGCCGCCTGCTCGAACTGCTGCGCTACCCCAAGGAATCGCCGTACGGCAACCCGATCCCGGGCCTGGAGGAGCTGGACCAGGAACTGCACGCCGACTCCTTCAAGGAAGGCGGACTGGTCACGCTGCTCGAGTCGGCGGGGCCGGACGGCAAGAACGTCGTGGTGCGGCGGCTCGGCGAGCCGTTGCAGACCGACGCCCAGCTCATGTACACGTTGCGCCGGGCCGGGATTCGTCCCGGGGCGGTCGTGAGTGTGCACGAATCCGCGGGTGGCGTGATGGCGGGCAGCGGCGGCGAAGCCGCGGAGTTGTCGCCGGAGGTCGCGTCGCACGTGTTCGTGGCCGCGCGCTAGTTGCGCGGGGCGCGCGGGCTTTGGGCCCTCGGTACCGAGATGGTTCGGTTTCGAGGGCCCTTTCGTCGTGTCCGGGTTCTTTCGGCCCCACCCGCTACCCGTGCCGGTGGAACGGCTGCGGGATCACGACGGCGGGGCGGCCCGACGGGGCGGCCCGGTCGTCACGACGGTGCTCGTCACCTGGCCTCGGCCATGGACCGGCCGCAGGCGTAGGCGATCGGGCTGACCAGTTCGCGGGCCTCGGGGAGCCAGCGGTTGAGTTCGGTGGGTTCGCGGGCCCACGAGGCGCTGCCGGAGCCGCTCATCCGGGACGGCGGCGCCACCACCCAGTCGCCCTCGCCCTTGGGGATCAGGTCGATCGTGCCGGCGGCCCAGCCGATCCGGCGCAACATCTCGCCCATCTTGTCCCGGGCACCGGGCAATACGAGGAACTGCAGGCGTCGGGTCGGCGTCGCGATCACCGGCCCCAGGGGCAGGCCCATCCGCTCCAGCCGGGCCAGCGCGAGGCAACCGGCCTGCTCCGGGACGTCGATCACGTCGAAGCCGCGGCCGGTGGGCAGCAGGATCGCCGCGTCCGGATGCTCGCCCCACCAGCGCCGGATCAACGCCGGCGAGCCGGCCGCCTGGATCGCCCAGTCGCGCAGGATCGGGTGTGCGCCGGGGGTGGCGCACCCGCGATGGGCGCAGCTACAACGACGTCCCACGCTGTTCTCGACCACCGAGGCACCGGGAACCACATCCCAGTGCCGATCCTCGGCGTAGCGGACTGCGGTCTCTACAAGCGTGTCGCGGGCGAGTTGCCGGGCCCCCAGGGTGTCTTCCACGTGCTGCACAACTGCACCGCCCCGCGATGGTTACGGCCGGCCGGCCCCCCGCTCGCGGCCACCCGCGCGGCGCGTCCCCGACCGCGCCGGGCGGCGCGCCCCCGCCCGCGCCCCGGGCAGGCGAAACCGGGTGATCAGGGGTGATGGGATCATCGGTCGCCATCCGGCGCAAGGGGGGCGCATGGGTGCAGAGCCGGGGGCGCAATCAAGGGTGCCCTATCCGCTGCGCTATACGGGTCACTACGCTCCGTACGCGGATCACATTTCGTATGACTGCCGGGCAACATCGGCAATTCCGGCCGACTCGGGCCTCGGCACGTGGACGACGTCCGCTGGACACACATCACGGACTCAGCAGGCATCCGGACGCGGACCCGACGGGAGCACACGATCCCCGTCGCGCCGATCCCGCATGTCGACAGCCCGCACCAACGGTCGGGGAGGGAACGCCGATGGCCGCGCGAACGCAGGCGACGAGGCAGCCCAACGAGAGGCTGACGGCACTGATCCAGGAGGCCGGCTGCTCCAATGCCGGGCTCGCCCGCCGGGTCAACATGTGCGGGGCCGAGCACGGCATGGATCTGCGCTACGACAAGACCTCGGTGGCCCGATGGCTGCGCGGTCAACAGCCGCGCGGCGCGGTGCCGAACCTGATCGCCGAGGCGATAGGCCGCAAGCTCGGCCGGCCGGTCACCGTCGAGGAGATCGGCATGGCGGACGGTCGCTCACTGGCGACCAACGTCGGTCTCCAGTTCGCCGCGACCCCGGCGGCCACCGTCGAGGTGGTCACCGAGTTGTGGCGCAGCGACGTCAACCGACGGGACTTCCTGCTCAACTCCTCGGTCGCCGTCGCCGCGCTGGTGGCCCCCAGCCGGGACTGGCTGATCACCGAACCGGACGCGCAGGTGGCCCGGATCGGCGGGCCGCGGGTGGGCGTCTCCGACATCGAGGCGGTCTGCGCGACCACGGAGATGTTGTCCGCGCTGGACCACCGGTTCGGCGCCGGGCACATCCGCCCGGTCGTGGTGCACTACCTGGGCAGCGTGGTCAGCCAACTGCTCAACGGGACCTATTCCGACGAGACGGGCCGCGCGCTGTTCGCCGCGGTGGCCCGACTCACCGAGCTGGCCGGGTACATGGCCGTGGACACCGGCCAGCCGGGTCTCGCCCAGCGCTACTACATCCAGGCCCTGCGGCTGACCCAGGCGGCGGGCGACCGGGCCTACGGCGGCTACGTGCTGGCCGCCGGAATGAGCCACCTCGCGGGCAGCCTGGGCAACCCGCGCGAGATCACCCAACTCGCCCGCGCCGCACAGGAGGGCGCCAAGCACGAGGCCACGCCGACCACCCAGGCGATGTTCCACGCCGCCGAGGCACGCGGGCACGCGCTGCTCGGCGACGGGCGCGCGTGCGAGGCGTCGCTGTCCCGGGCCCAGTCCGCGATGGACGTCGCGGTCCCGGACGAGGATCCGTCCTGGATAGGGCATTTCTCCCAGGCGTATCTCGCCGACGAGTTCGCGCACTGCTACCGCGACCTGGACCGGCCCCGACAGGCCGAGGCGGCGGCCCGCGCGGCCCTGGACGGACACGCGGACACACGGGTGCGCCGGCGTGCGGTCGACACCCTCCTGCTCGCCACCGCACACCTGCAGCAGAACCGGCTCGACGAGGCGTGCGCGGTCGGCTCCGAGGCGCTGGACCTGGTGGGCCGGCTGCACTCGGCGCGCGGCATGGAGTACCTCAAGGACTTCCAGCGCCGGCTGGAGCCGTACCGGGACGAGCACCTGGTCCGCGAATTCGCCGAAGCCGTGCACGCGGTGCCGGTCTAGGCGCTGTCCACCGGGGCCCGGACCCACTCCGGCGGCGTAGGTCCGACAAGATCCGCCGGAGCGGGCCCGGGCCCCGCTCGGGCCGCCGACCTGTGGCGCGGCCCGTGCCGCGACCCCGGGCCGACGGCCCGGCGGCGCCGATGCGAGGAGCGCCGCTGTTCGTCGCTCGAACGTCTGAGTTACCGTCGGGCGGACGGATTACCGGCCGCCGGACGATCCGGACGGTCGTGCGACCGCCGGGAGCGACGGCCACGGGCGACGAACGGGTGGATGGCATGGGATCGGCTGGATCGGGCGGACGGGGCCCCAATGGCGAGCAGCCGGGGCCCTCGCCCTTCGGCCCGCTCGAACTCCCGCGCGACGAGACCGAGGTGCTGCCGAGGTTCGAGGACTACGCGGACCAGGGACCCCCGCAGGACTACGGAACACCCCGACAACATTCCGGGCAGCAGCAATATCCGGCGCAGCAACAGCCCTACGGCGCACCGCAGCCGCCCCACGACCCGCGCACGCCGTACCCGCCGACCGGACCGGTCGATCCGTCCGGCGCGACCCGGCTCGGCCCGTTGCCCGCGTTCGCGCCGCCCGCCGGGCCGGGACAGATGCCGCCGCGCCCCGCGCACGCGCCGCCGGGTGCCGCCGCGCCGATGGGCGCCCCGCCGGTCGGGCCGGACCTGTTCCGACCGAGCCCCACCCCCGCCGCCGGGCCGGCCGACGCCACCCAGGTGTTCCCGGCCGGTCTGTTCCGGGACGATGTCGGCGCGTCGCCGGCCGGACCGGGGTCGACGGGCGCGCCGGGACAGCCGATGCCCGCCGCCTACTCGACGCAGCCCGCGCCGCCCGGCCACTCGGCGCCGCCCGCCGGGTATGCCGCGCCGCAGCCCTACTCCCCGCACTACGCGCCCCCGGCCGGCCCGCCGCACGGCCCGGGCCCCGGCGACCACGCCGACCCCGGCCCGGCCGGCCGCCCCCGGACCCCGCTGATAGCCGCCGGGGTCGGCGCGCTCGTGGTGGTCGCCGCGATCGGCGTGTTCGCCAGCGGCGCGTTCGGCGACGACGACAAGAGCGACAGCGCCGACAAGGGCGCCGCCACCACCGCGTCCGCCACGCCGCAGGACTCCGGCGCCGCCGCCCCGCCCAAGACCAGCGCACCGCCCGCCAAGAGCGACGACGGCTCCGCCGCCCAGGCGACCGCCGTCGACCGACTGCTCCAGGACGGCGCCGGCTCCCGACAGACGGTGTCCCGCGCCGTACAGCAGATCCAAAAGTGCGAGGACCCCGCGGCCGGCGCGCAAGCGCTGACCGAGGCCGCGAAACAACGCGACCAGCAGATCGCCGGCCTGGCCAAACTGTCCACCGACAAGCTCGGCGGCGGCGCCGAACTGGTCGCCGGACTGCGCGACGCGTGGAGCGCCTCCGCCGAGTCGGACCGCGAACTCGCGGCCTGGGGCGACGAGATGGCGCACGGCGGCTGCCGGGACCACCGCGCCGAATACACCGACCACAAGCGCGCCGCCGACCGGGCGGGCGGCCGGGCCACCACCGCCAAGAACAAGGTGGTCGGACTCTGGAACCCGATCGCCTCCGCCAACAACCTCAAGAAGCGCAGCGCCGGCGACTTCTGACCCGCGTGCGACCACCGCCGGACCGTCCCCGGGCCACCGATGCGCCGACCCGACCCGGGAGCTAACTCCCGCGTGACCGTCCGGCAACAGCGCCGTAACACACGTCGGCGAGTCTCACCCCATGGAGACAGGCACGGGGGCCGAACCGCTGATCGGGTTCACCATCGGCGTCACCGCGGCCCGCCGCCGCGAGGAACTCGTCGCGCTGCTCCGGGATCTGGGCGCCAAGGTGGTCGACGCGCCGACCGTGCGGATCGTGTCGCCGGCCGACGACCCGATCCTGCGCCGGGCCACCGACCGTGCCCTGGAACGCCGACTCGACTACGTGGTGGCCACCACCGGGGTGGGCTGGCGCGCCTGGTTCGCCGCCGCCGAGGGCTGGGGGCGCGCCGCCCGGCTGACCGCCGCGTGCCGGGCCGCCGTACTGGTCTGCCGCGGCCCCAAGGCCGCCACCGCGGTGCGCGCGGCCGGCCTGCGGGAGGTGTACGCGCCCGGTTCCGACACCGGCGACGAGGTGCTGGCCTGGCTGCTCGCGCGCGACCTGCGCGGGCGGCGGATCGCGATCCAGGAACACGGCGCGCCGTCGGAGGGCTTCGCCGACGCGCTGCGCGGGCGCGGCGCCGACGTGCTGGAGATCCCGGTCTACCGCTGGGGTCCACCGGAAGACCCGGGCGCGGTCCGCCGACTGGTCGAGCAGACCGTGCGCCGCGAACTGCACGCGCTGACCTTCACCAGCGCGCCCGCGATCGGCGCGTTCCTGGAGACCGCCGAGGAACACGGCCGGGCGGGCGAGGTGTTGACCGCGCTGCGCGCCGACGTACTGCCGGTGTGCATCGGGCCGGTGTGCGCCCGGCCGCTGGCCGAGCAGGGCGTCGAGTCGGTGTGGCCCGAGCGTGGCCGGCTCGGGTCGCTGGTGCGCACGATCGCCGAGGCACTGCCCGCCCGGGCCCGCCGCGAACTGCACACCGGCGGCCGGCGCCTGATGCTCCAGGGCAACGCGCTGCTGGTGGACGGTCGGACCATCTGGCTGCCGCCGGTGCCGGGCGCGGTGTTGCGCGCGCTCGCCGAGAAGCCGGGCTGGGTGCTCAGCCGGGCCGAACTGCTGCGTCGGGTGTGGGCCGACACGCACACCGACGAACACGCCGTGGAGGCGGCGGTGGCCCGACTGCGCACGGCGCTGGGCCCGTACGCCGGCCTGGTCCGCACGGTCACCAAACGCGGCTACCGACTGGCCGTGGACCCCTGAGTCGATGGCCGAGGCCGGGCGCGCAAAGCGGTATATTTCCAGCGCCCGCCACCCCCCGCCTGGTAGGAGCCGAGGGCCAACCCGCACCATGGCTGGGTGACAGGGGGTGAACACGAACCTTGATACGCATACGGAAGCGCACACGACTGTCGGTGGTCGTGCTGTTCGCCACGACCATCGCCGGTGTCGCCGCGTGTTCCGGATCCTCGGACACCGGCCGGATCGCCGACACGGTGACCAGCGCCGGGCCGAGTGCGGCGCGATTGTCCTCGACGGGCTCCAAGCCGATCACGGCGGACCGCCCGAGCGGCAGCGTGCCGCCGGTGGTCCCGCCCGCCGCCGCCGGTGACACCGCCGAATCGGGTGCCTACGGGAGCGAGCTGCTGACCCACCTGCGGACCACCCCGCACGGGGGCCACGTGACCAGGGTCCGAGTGGCCAGCTCGTACAAGGTCTACAAGGTCACGCTCGAAACCGACCTGGTGCGCGGCGACGGCTCGAACGTGCAGGCCGAGGAGATCGTTCGGGACCGGGCGGGCAAGCTGCTCACCGAGACCGCGCAGTGGGCCGAGGACCACCCGGCGCTGTGGGTCGGCGGGGTGGAGATCCTCGACTCGGACCGCGACGCGATCGACTTCCGGCTCGGCGCCGAGCGGGACGACCGCAAGGCGGCCGCGGACGACTACGGCGCGGCGATGCTGGCCGCGCTGCACACCGCCCCGGAGGGGACCCGGCTGCAGCAGGTGCGGCTCACCCTGGACCACAAGGGCAAGTACGAGATCGCGATCGACACCGACCTGTCCTCGCACCTGCCGGGGGACTACACGACGGAGGCCGCGCAGGCGTTCAACACCGCGGCCCGGATCGTGCGCGGGGCGCAGAACTGGATCCGCGACCACCCGGGCTTCGAGGTGGCCGCGCTGCGGGTGTACGACGTCGAACGCGGACTGGTCACGATCAAGGTCGTGGACTGAGCGACCCGCTGCCGAGCAGGTGCGCCGGGTGGACCGCCCGGTTGCCGGGATCGGTCCGGTCTGCGGCATGATCGGTGGGAATTCGCGGTGATCGAAAGCATCCCGCCCGAAACCGATCGGGAACGGAACAGGATCGGATCGGCGAAACCGAAGCGGAGACAGGGGAGGAGGCGCCACGATGACACGTATGCGCCAGAGCACCGTTCCGTGGTGGCGTTGGCGGGCCCAGGTCCGTTCCGCGCTGCACATGTTCGGCGACCCGACGTTCCAGCGCGAGTCCTGGCTGGCCGGCCGCCCGGAGTACGGCTCGATCACCGATGCCGTCTATCGCCTCGTCGGCGACTCGTGGCTGGACCGCTGGTCCGCGAGCACCTACGTCGGCTGCCTGGTCGTGGACGCGGACGAGGCCGCGCTGGTGGACGCCGCGGTGCTGGAGATCCTCGCCGTCCTGCACGACATCGGCGAGGACGCACCCGCGCCCGCCTACCTCACCCACCCGCGCTGGCCGCAGGTGGTCGCCGCGTCACGGGCCGCGCACGTCGCACTCGCCGGGACGGACGAGGAGGACCCGGACCTGCCACCCGATTCGCTCGACGTGCTGCGCATCCGCACCGGCGGGCGCTGAGCCCGCGCGGGACGTGGGATCCTGTACGACCGGCGGCTCGGCCCGCTCGACGGCGGCGGATCCACCGCGCGGACGGGCGTCGCAAGGCCGGGTGGCGGAGAACCGAGAGCCGTACCAATGCCGCAGATGGAGAAGAAGGGCGCGTCCATGACCGAGCAGAGCCGGCCTGTCGACGAAACCGGTGCCGGGTCGACCGGCGGCCAGTACGTACTGACGCTGTCCTGCCCGGACAAGCGCGGCATCGTGCACGCGGTCGCCAGCTTCCTGATGATGACCGGCTGCAACATCGTGGACAGCCAGCAGTTCGGCGACCGCGACACCGACCTGTTCTTCATGCGGGTGCACTTCACCGCCGAGCAGGGCGTCGAGCTGGACGCGCTGCGGGCCGGCTTCACCGCGGTCGGCGCGTCCTTCCACATGGACTGGCAGATCCACGACGGGGACGCGCGGATGCGCGTGTTCGTGATGGTCAGCAAGTTCGGCCACTGCCTCAACGACCTGCTCTTCCGCAGCAGCATCGGCGCGCTGCCGATCGAGATCGTGGGTGTGGTGTCCAACCACCGCGACTTCGAGGAGTTGTCCCGCTCGTACGGCGTGCCCTTCCACCACATCCCGGTGACCCGGGACACCAAGGCCGAGGCCGAGGCGCGACTGCTCGCCCTGGTGCGCGAGTACGACGTGGAACTGGTGGTGCTGGCCCGGTACATGCAGGTCCTGTCGAACGACCTGTGCAAGCAGCTCGAAGGCCGTGCGATCAACATCCACCACTCGTTCCTGCCGAGCTTCAAGGGCGCCAAGCCCTACCACCAGGCGCACGCGCGCGGGGTCAAGCTGATCGGCGCGACCGCGCACTACGTCACGGGCGACCTGGACGAGGGCCCGATCATCGAGCAGGAGGTCGAGCGGGTGGACCACGCGGTCACCCCGGCGGGCCTGGTCGCGGTCGGTCGCGACGTCGAGTGCCAGGCGCTCTCGCGAGCGGTCAAGTGGCACTCCGAGCGTCGTGTGCTGCTCAACGGGACCCGCACGGTCGTCTTCACCTGACCCCGGGGTCGTCGCCGGCTCACCGGGCGTTCAGCACGAACGCCACCACGCCGACCAGGGCGGCGGCGGCACCGGCGAGCCGGCCGGCCCGGGTGCCGCGCGGGAACTCGGTGCGCTCCCGGGGGCCGTCGCCGTCGAAGTCGCGGACCACGGGTCGCACCCCGGGCCGATGCCGATCGCGGCCGAACACGACACAGGCTACGGCGGTGATCCACGCGGCTACCCCGACGACGAACATGCCTCGGGAATGTACGCCCGACCCGGTTGGCTGTCACAGCGGCGCGCGAGGTGCGCGCGGGGGCGCCCGCCGGTCGCGCCCCTGCGCCGATCGGGAAAACCCTTTGCGGGGTGGGCGGTTGCCGTGGCTTGATGGGTCTCCAGCCACGACAGGTCCTTCCGTGTGTCCTGTCCTCGTAGGGAGAGGAGCGAGCCGGTGCGGTTCCGTGACAACAGCCGACGCCCCGTCCAGGGTGCCTCGGCCCGCCGCGTGTAACCCCTGCTTCGCTTCCGCTCCGCGGGGCCCGCAGTCGCCAAACCCTGCGGCCCCCGCCACCGGCCGCCCCGTGCCGCACCCGGCTTCACCACCCGGAGTGCGCCGGGACGGCCCACCAAGTCTTCGAGCCGATGTGCTCATGTTTCGTCGTACCCACTCAGGAGAGTGACCCAGTCATGTCGTACACCGAGGTCCCGGGCGCCCGGGTACCCATTCGCATGTGGACCGACCCCGCCGCGGTCGAGAGCCAGGCCATGCAGCAGCTCCGCAACATCACCACCCTGCCCTGGCTGCACGGCCTCGCCGTGATGCCCGACGTGCACTTCGGCCGCGGCGCCACGGTCGGCTCGGTAATCGCCATGCGCGACGCCGTCTGCCCGGCGGCGGTGGGCGTGGACATCGGCTGTGGGATGAGCGCGGTCAAGACCACGCTCACCGCGGCCGACCTGCCCGACGACCTGTCCCGGGTGCGGTCCAAGATCGAGCAGGCCATTCCGGTCGGGATGGGCATGCACGGCGAGGCGGTCGACCCGAGCACGCTGTACGGGCTCGGGTCGACCGGGTGGGCCGAGTTCTGGTCGCGGTTCGACGATGTCGCGGATGCGGTGAAGTTCCGCCGGGATCGGGCGACCAAGCAGATGGGCTCGCTCGGCGGCGGCAACCACTTTGTTGAGCTTTGTGTGGATACGTCCGATTCGGTATGGCTCATGCTGCACTCGGGCTCCCGCAACATCGGCAAGGAACTGGCGGACCACCACATGTCGGTGGCCCGGTCGCTGCCGCACAACCAGGGCATCGTCGACCGCGACCTCGCGGTGTTCGTGAGCGGCACCCCGCAGATGGACGCGTACCGCTCCGACCTGTACTGGGCACAGGAGTACGCGGCGAAGAACCGGGCGATCATGATGGCCCTGTTCCAGGAAGTGATCCGGCGCGAGTTCCGCAAGGCCCGGGTGGGCTTCGAGGAGCCGATCAGTTGCCACCACAACTACGTCTCGGAGGAGACCTACGACGGCGTGGATCTGCTGGTGACCCGCAAGGGCGCGATTCGGGCGGGCAGGGGCGACCTCGGCATCATCCCGGGCTCGATGGGCACGAGGTCGTACATCGTCCGGGGTCTGGGCAACGCGGACGCGTTCAACTCCGCCTCGCACGGTGCCGGTCGCAAGATGAGCCGGAACGCCGCCAAGAAGCGGTTCACGGTCGAGGACCTCGCCAAGCAGACCGAGGGCGTGGAGTGCCGCAAGGACTCGGGTGTCGTGGACGAGATCCCGGGCGCCTACAAGAAGATCGAGCAGGTCATGCGCCAGCAGAAGGACCTGGTCGAGGTCGTCGCCGAACTGCGTCAGGTGGTCTGCGTCAAGGGCTGAGGGTCCGGAGCCGGACCGGTCGAAGTCCCGCCCTCCCCGAGCAACTGCTCGTCGGAGGGCGGGACTTCGGCGTTTCCCGGGGTTGTCCCGGCGGTCGGTCAGGAGGGGTGGGAGGTGCGGGGGAGGAGGCGGGTGGCTCGGGTGAGGGTGGCGAGGGCGGCGGTGGCGGCGAGGGTGCGGGCCGTGTTCCAGGCGATCCAGGCGTTTTCGACGTCGTCGCGGAGCTTGGCGGGGTCGGCGATCTTCGCCGGGTCGCCGGCGTCCCGGAGCTTGTTGTTGAGCGGGATGTTGCCGCCGATGGTGATCAGCATGCCGACGAAGGCGAGGGCCACGCCGGCGATGATCCAGCGGTTCGCTTCGGTGTGGCCGAGTTTGCGGGTCTGCACGATCGAGATCACGCCGAGGATCGGGGCGCCGAAGAAGCACGCGAAGAAGACCGGGTTCTCGATGCGCTTGTTGACCTGCTGGAGGACGTCGATGAAGGTGCGGTCGTCGACGTGCCCCAGGCCCGGCATGATCGCGACGGCGAAGCAGAAGTAGACACCGGCGACCAGGCCCGTGGTGAGCAGGGTGGCGCCGAGCAGTACGGCGGCGGTGCGGGTCGGACGTGCGGTTTCGGGTGCGGTGGTGGACTGCTCGGTCATGCCCGGATCCCCGTTTTCGAGTGGTGTGGGTGGTGTCGCGTCGTCAGCGGGTCAGGGCCACGACGAGGCAGGCGGCGGCCGCGATGCCGGAGAGGGCGCGCACGTGGTTCGCTCTGGTCCAGTCGGCGAGGTAGCCGGCCCACAGGCGTTCCTCGGCGGCGGAGTTCGGCTCGACCTCGGCGAGCGCGTTGTTGCGGGGCACGTGGTAGCCGGCGGTGAGCACGATCGCGCCGATCAGGTAGAGAGCGGCGCCGACGAGCAGGTACACCGCGTACGCCTCGCCCCACGAGACGACCGCCGCGATGCCCAGCCCCACACAGAGCAGCGCGGTGCCGAACAGGCCGGCCATGAAGGGCGCGGTCACGGCCGTGACGTTGATCGAACGCATGGCCGCGGCCCCCTGAGCCGCCGGCAGCCGGCCGAGGCCCGCCATGACGAAGGAGGAGAAGCCGAAGAAGACTCCGCCCATGGTCGCGCAGCCCAGGGCTGCGACAAGCGTCGAGATGAACAGGGGGCCGCTCATGGTCACACCTTCCAGACACCGCGGGCGGCGGCGTCGCGTACGTAGTCGGAGAAGTCGCGGGGTGCCCGGCCGAGCGCGCGCCGCACACCGTCGGAGACGTGTGCGTTGCGTCCGTCGAGAACCTCGCCGAAGAGGAAGGACAACAGGTCGATGACCTCCGCCGGCACCTGGTGCTCGGCCAGGACCGCCGAGTATGCCTCCAACGGGACCTGCACGAACGTGATTTCCCGGCCGGTTGCCCCGGCTATCTCGGCGACCGCGTCGGCGAAGGTGAGCAACCGCGGCCCGGTCACCTCGTAGACCTGGCCGGTGTGCCCGTCCTGGGTGAGCGCGGCGACCGCGACGTCGGCGATGTCGTCCACGTCGATGAAGGGTTCGCCCACCGCGCCGACCGGAAGTGCGACCTCGCCGCTCAGGATCGGGCCGAGGAAATCGCCCTCGTCGAAGTTCTGCGCGAAGAACGAGGCCCGCACGATGGTCCACTCGGCGCCGGACGCCCGCACCCGGGCCTCGGCGTCCTGTGCCTCGGGCTCGCCGCGACCGGACAGCAGCACCAGGTGCCGGACACCGCTCTCGACCGCGAGGTCGGCGAACGCGCCGACCGTGTCCGCGCCACCGGGCGCGGCGATGTCGGGCTGGAAGGAGACGTACACGCTGTCGATGCCGCGCAGCGCCGGGGCCCAGGTGGTGCGGTCCGCCCAGTCGAACGGAACGGCCGCCGACCGGGAGCCGAGCCGCACCGGGCGGCCCAGCGCGGTGAGCTTCTCGGCGATCCGGCGGCCGGTCTTCCCGGTCCCGCCGAGGACCAGCGTGGTGGTGTCGGTGGTGTTCGCGAGGCGTTGTTCGTTCGTCGTCATGGCTCTATTCAAGGCCCTGGCGATGAGACTGAACATCGCTGAAACACCCAATTACATGTTCGATCGTCTAGGATTTACACATGGACGCTCTCGCGAGTCTGCTCAACGGGCCCCGGGCGCAAGGCGCCTTCCTGCTCCGCTCGATGTTGAGCCCGCCGTGGTCCATGCGGATCCACGACGAGGCGCCACTGACCATCGTGTCGATGGTGCGCGGCCATGCCTGGATCGCGCTGGACCGGGGTGAGGCGGTACGACTGACCGCCGGCGACGTGGCGATCGTGCGCGGCCCCGACCACTACCGGATCTCCGACGAGCCCGGCTCGCAGCCGCAGATCGTCATCCATCCCGGCCAGCGCTGTTCGACCCCGGACGGCCGCGACCTGGCCAAGGAGATGGCCCTGGGCGTGCGGAGTTGGGGCAACAGCGCGGACGCCGAGACGATCATGTTGACCGGGACGTACCAGATGGCCGGCGAGGTCAGCCGCTCGCTGCTGGAGGCGCTGCCCACGCTCGCGGTGATCCGCCACAGCGAGGGGGATTCCCCGCTGATCCCGTTGCTGGCCGAGGAGATCGTCAAGGACGGCCCCGGCCAGGACGCGGTCCTGGACCGGCTGTTGGACCTGCTGCTGATCGCGATGTTGCGCACCTGGTTCGCCCGGTCGGGGACGGACGCGCCGGGCTGGTACCGCGGTTACCGCGATCCGGTGATCGGGCACGTGCTGAGCCTGATCTACAACAACCCCGAGCAGCCGTGGACGGTCGCGTCGCTGGCCGCCGAGGCGGGGCTCTCCCGGGCGTCGCTGGCCCGCCGGTTCGCCGAGCTGATCGGCGAACCACCGATGACCTTCCTCACCGGCTGGCGCCTCGCGTTGGCCGCGGATCTGCTGTGCGAACCGACCGCCACGGTCGGCGGGATCGCGGAGAAGGTGGGCTACGGCGACGCGTTCGCGCTCAGCACGGCCTTCAAGCGGGTCCGGGGGATCAGCCCGCGCGAACACCGCACCCGCGCGCTGCGCCGCGAGGGTGTGGGCATCGACGGCTCCCGGCACCTGCTCGCGGACCACGACTGACCGACCGGCCGAACGGGTCTGCGGCTACCGGCGGGCCGCCGGGCGGGCCGAACTCGGCCGCGAGCCGGCCCGTGCGGACGAACCGCGGCCCCGGACGGTCGTACCGAAGCTTCAGTAACCTGGACACCCGAACCAAACCCGAAGCCAATCAGCCCAAATTTCAACCCGATCCGAACCGAATCGATCCGAACGGCATCCGCGTGTCATCTCGCATCACGGTCGTCGAGACCGCCCGGCTGGTTCTGACCCGGCCCCACCCCGAGGACGCGGCGGCGGTGTTCGCCGTGCACGGGGACCCGGAGACCAATCGCTACAACCCGCACGGGCCGATGCGGTCGGCCGAGGAGGGGGTGGCGTTCCTGGACTCGATGATCGAGGACTGGGAGCGGGACGGGATCGGCTACTGCGCGGTCGCGCCGCGTGCGGATCCGGCCGGGGTGTTCGGCTTCGCCGGGACCCAGTTGACCCGGCGGCTGCGGCCGGACGGCATACCGGTGTTCAACCTCTACTATCGCTTCGCCCCGATCGCCTGGGGCCGGGGCCTGGCCCGCGAGGCGGTCGACGTCACCCTCGAACTGGCCCGCCGCACGCTCCCGACGATGCCGATCGTCGCGGTGATCGACGCGGCCAACGTGCCGTCCCTGACCCTGGCCCGCCGGGTCGGTTTCCGGGCGAGCGACGCGTTCGTGGACGTGGAGGGCCGCGACGTCTACATGCTGCCGCAGGCCGACGGGCCGGACGGCTCCTAGCTCTCAGCCCGCCGAGCCGGCCGCGGCCCGTTCGGCGAACACCGTGCGGGCCACGGTGATCCCGTTCAACGCGGCGGGGAAACCCGCGTAGCCGACCATCTGGGTGATCGTCTCGACCACCTCGTCCTCGGTGCCGCCGACGTTGAGCAGGCCGTGAATGTGCACCGCGAGCTGCGGCGCGACCGTACCGAGGGCGGTGCACATCGCGACGGTGACGAGTTCGCGGGTCCGCAGGTCCAGGCCGGTGCGCGAGTACACGTCGCCGAACGCGAACTCCAGCAGGTAGCGGCCCAGATCCGGGGCGATGTCGCGGAGCGAGGCGATGACCTGTTCGCCGACGTGGCCGTCGATCTCGGTGAGCGCGGCCAGGCCCCGGCGGTAGCGGTCGGTGGTGGTCTCGCCGGGCACGCAGGCCCGGCTCGGCGTGGCCTCGGTCGCCGCCGGACGGGTCTCGAAGACCTCCCGAGCCGCGGTCAGCCCGTTGAGTGCGGCCGGGAAGCCGGCGTAGACGCAGACCTGGATCAGGGTCTCCACGATCTCGCGCCGAGTGCAGCCGACGTTGAGCGCGCCGGCCAGGTGGAAGCGGAGCTGCGGCGCCGCGTGACCGATCGCGGCCAGGGCCGCGACGTTGGCCAACTGGCGTTCCCGCAGCGTGAGTCCGGGGCGCGAGTAGATGTCCCCGTAGCCGAACTCGACGGTGTATCGGGCCAGGTCCGGGGCGATGTCGGCGAGGCTTTCGAGCACGGCGGGCCGATCGGTGCCGGAGACCTGTCGCAGTACGGCGAGGCCACGCTCGTAGCGGTTGTCCGAAGTGACGGTGTCGGGTGCGCTGTTCATGACCGGAACCCTAAGAGTTGGAGTGAACTCCAAGTCAAGAACGCACATCCGCCCCGCTCGGCGCGAGGATGCCCGAGGCGGAAAGCATCCGTATCGTGTAATCGACCATTTCCCTCGCCAAACGTGACAAGCACCACGATCGGCCAACTCTGTCGGTGGGCGTCGATATCTTGATCGCGTGTCGGAGAACAGGGGGGACCGGGACGCAGGCGATGGCCGCGACCGGACCGATGGACAGTCGGGTGGTTCGTCGGACGGGGCCGAGGCGAACGATCCGTTCGCCTCTTACGTGTTCGACGAGGATTTCGTCAAGGGCGCGACCCGCACGGAAGGATCCGCACGAGCAAGGATGTTGGCTCGCCAGTGGGCGAACGAGCCGCCGCCGGAGCGCCCTTGGCGGTCCGACCCGCCCAGGACGCGCGGTCGACGGCCTGGGCTCAGGACGGTCCTGCTGACCGTCTCGGTGCTCGCCCTGGTGGCCTTCGCCGCCGCTCCGGACCGGGTGTTCGGCTGGTTCAGCGCGTCCAACACGGCCACCGCGGACGACCCGCTGGTGCAACCGCCGATGACCGGGCTCGCCACCTCCGTACCCTCGGTGGCGGCGCAACGGCAGGACGTGGACCCGAACCGGCCCACCCGAAAGAACCCGTTCGCCGGCTCCCCGGCGCTCAACTACGCGGACAACGAGGCGGGCCTGTCGATGCCCCAGGCCAAGGCGGTGCCCGGGTACTCCGCCGCCGAGGTCGCCGAGGCCCTGGACCTGACCCGCCGGCTGCTGATCGCGGGCAACCTGGACCGCGACGTGCTCGCGGGCGCCCGCCCGGCCGGCTTTCTCGCCCTGTTGGATCCCTCCGACGAACTGGTCGCGCGGATCGACAACGCGATCACCGCGACCCGGTGGGATTCGGGTGACAACCCGAAGGCGTGGGTGACCAGGTTCGACCCCAAGGACGTCGAGCCGGTCGGCTCGGTGGTCAAGGTCAACGGGATCGCCGGCTACGACGTCGACGGGGAGGGCATGCTCACCGTGCACGCCGACTTCTCGTTCGTCTACCCGGTGGCCAAGACCGGCAGCGGATCCGGCGCGAGCGTCACCCGTTCCGTGGTTCGCCGGGTGCTGGAGACCAAGGTCTACCGGGCCCCTCGCTACCGCTCCACCCCACGGGGCCGGATCTCCGTGGCGAAGATCGAGAACGACATCGCGAACAGTTCGTGCACCCGCGAAGACGCCTTCATCCGCCCGGAGTTCCCGGAGGACGGAATTCCTGCGGATGCCCCGACCAAGGCCCCGGCAACGATCGATCCGTACGACCGCAGCAAGCCCATCGACAACACGAGCGCGCCCGGCACCTGCCCGTCGGTGTCCCGGATCTGAGCGGTACCGCGCCCCTCGGGGTGCGCCGCTAGAACAACCCCTCCTGTACCGACCCATCCGGCGCCCGGCCCGTCTCCAGGGGCTTGACGGTGACGCCCTGGGTGCGACCCCGAGCCGGGGTCAACTGCCAGCCGGTGAGCAGCCGTAGATCCACGAACAGCGGACCGCTGTCCGTGGTGATCAGCGCGTCGTGGCCCGCGACGCAGGTCAACTCGCCGTGCAGCAGCGCGTCGTGGGCGAGCCCGGCGACCTGATCCCGGGTCGGCGGCGGCGCCTCGGCGAGACCGTAGAACCGGGTCAGGTCCTGGATGTCGCACGGCGCCGGGGTCAGCGTGTCCGGCAGCAGCGGGGTCAACCGCGCGTGTGCGTCGGCGAGTTCGGTCGGCAGGCCGGGCTCGCGGGTACGCCACCAGGCCGCCGCCTTCGCCTTGTGCGGTATGCGCTCCCGGACCGTGCCGGTGGCCGAACACGCCCGCTCGGTACCGCGGATGGGCACCAGCGGCCCGTGCGCGAGCCAGGTGAACATCGGCGCCCCCTGATCGGCGAGCCGGGCCGCGCGACGCTCGGTGGCGGTCAGCCCGACCTTGACCAGCCCGGGCCCGAACCACGCGAGGTAGAGCGAGAACGGCCGAGGATCATCCATCGCCTGATCCCGCGCGAGCCGCCGCCCGGGATCCGCCAGCGCACACGCCTCACACTGCGACCGCGCGGCCGTCGCCGGCAACTCCGCCCCCGCAGGACACGAAACCCGCCGCCCACCCTTGCGCCGAATCCCGACACACACCCGCGGCCCCACCAACCGCCACCCGGCACTACCCCCCGGCGCAAGCGACTGAAGCGACTCCACGTCCCCCGAATCGCTCAACACCAAATAGGGCCGCCCATCACCCCAACGAACCCCGGTGGCAAGCAACCCACCCCGCTGCGAAGGCACAATCACCCCGCCACGATAAGCGACCCACCCCACCCCACCCCCCACCCCCAGGCGCGTCAGCGCCCCCGACCCAGCCCCACCCCGGTGATCGACGCGCAGCGCGGAGAGCGGCGGAGCCGCAAACTTTTGACTTCGTGGCCCGTAGCGAAGCGAAGGGACAC
>NZ_JBHZAV010000048.1:0-58183 GCF_042754445.1 Embleya sp. NPDC059213 | reverse complement strand
ACCCGGCAGGGCGAAGTAAAGAACCCGCGTTCGCCAACTTCATTCCGTATGCGGGGCCGAGCCTCCGGCGGAGGAGGACAACGAGCCTCCTCCGAAAGCCGCCTCCCGCGGGTGCGGTCCGGGGCCGGCTCTACCCAAACCGTGACCACCCACGTACGAGTACCGACATCACCACGTTCAACTCGTCGTGGGTGCGGTTCGCCATGCGGTTCGCCGTGCGGTTCCCTACGCGAAGTACGGGTCCGGCGGCACAGCGAACATCGGCGGGTTGTGCGCCGCCGCCGTGCCGCCCGACACGACATACGGGTCCGGCGGCACGGCGAACATCGGCGGGTTGTGCGTCGTCGTGCGGGCCGTCGAGTTGTTGTTGCTTCCGGCCGCGTGTGCTGCCGGGACTCCGAGCACGGTGAGGGCCAGGACGCCTGACAGGGCGGCGGTGATCGCGCGTATTCGCATGACTCTCCCAGAGATAGGTCCGCGAGCGTCCAGACTTGCCGGGTCGCTCGGGGCGTGGTTGCGTGAGGGGCAGGCGAAATGCTCTCCGGCGCTGGTGCACACGGTCCCTCGCCGCTCGTCACCAAAGTTCCGGCACACGCCTTGCATCGTTCTTGCGTGGCCCGTGCGTTGCGCGCCCCCCGCCCCGCGCAGCCTCGGGCGGACCCGGCGGTGCGAAGTGGTTGCGGATTCCGCCGGGCGCCCATTCGTCGGTGACGGCGGAAGTCCGGGCCGGCGGGAGGTTCCCGGCCTCCGGCGGGCCGGCCGAGGTGCTAGTCGGTCGCAAGTCCACCGCAAGGGGGCGGAGGAGAGTTGGCGTCGGGGGTTCGTCCACCGGAACGGGGCCCGGCCGAAGCCCGGAACGACGCAGGCGACGTCCGGCTCTTCCGCGGACAGGGCATGACCGTCGCGGCCACCGAGGCCGTCTCACTGCGGGAATTCCTCGTGGAAGGAGGACGGCGTCTGCCGCAGTGTCTCTTCGCCAGGGCGGCGCGGTTGATCGACCCACCGTGGGACAGCGCGGTCGGCGCAGACCTGCACTATCTCAAGGGGGAGGGACCGCGCGGCGCGAGGGTCCGTCTCGTGAACGGCTACGTGGCCAGGTCCATCACGCCGCGGAGAGGTACGCGAAGCCGGCGTACGCATTCCCCGGCGTCGCCAATTCGATGGCGCCGTCGAAGAATCTCTTCTCTCCAGGTGTCGTCCCCCGTGTTCTGTGGACGGGACGCCGGCGTCCTTCGCCGGCTCGCAAGTTACGCTTTCAAGGGGGTCCGGGATCATGAAATCCTTTCTACGCGCCGGTATCGGTGGCCTTTTTCTCCTCATCTCGTTGGCAGTCGCCGGGTACAGTTTGTATCAACTGACACGCATCGGTAGTTGTTCGTCGGGTGGTGGGGTTTACGTGTCGAAGCGTGAATGCCCTGCGGAAAGCACTCGATGGGCGTTCGCGCTGCCGATATCTTCAATCACGGGAATGCTGAGCGCCTTTCTGCTCGCGTCCGGCCTCCGGGGCGGCGCTTTCGATCCGTTCGCGCCGGACAACGGGATCGCCGGACGTCGCCCCGCCCGCCCCTACACCGTGCCGGCCGGGCGCACTGCGGGCATGTTCCGCCTCCTGCGGCCCCACCGGGCCTCTGCGGGCGAGCCTCCGGCACCGACCGGCGATCCACTCGTGCGACTCGAACGGCTGCAGGCGCTGCTGATCTCGGGTGCCCTGACGCCTGCGGAATTCGAGCGGGGCAAGGCAAGGATCCTGGGCAGGCGTTGACGGGCTCCGCCTCCCACGGCGGACCGTGGCGCCGGTACCGGCCATCGCCGGTTCGGCCCTGTCACCGTACGCCGAAAGACGGACGTCGCAATGTTGACTGCGCCCGGAATATGCCCTGCACGATCATTTCCGGATCGTGACCGGAACGCAGCAATAAGTGCCGGGGCGGGAATGCAACCACAAGCGCCGATCAGGGCATGCCCACCGAGCCGAACCGTCCGGAATTCCGGACGTTCCGGAGCGGATGCAAGTGAGCCGCAAGACCGAGAGCGAAGCATGTGCACGGAGAGCAGCTCACGTACATCCGACAGAAGGAGGACGAAAGAAATGCTGAATCCGGCGGTCGTCGGTGCCCACCGCGGCGGCGTGCTTCAGGGAGCGCCCGTTCACGGCCCGCGCGTGTGCGGCTCCCACGTGTCCGAGGGGCTCCTTGGCGGCCTCGCCGCGGCCGGACGTGTCGCATGAGCGGGCCGCAGGTCTTCCCCGCGGCCGACGGACCCGGCGCGGACCCGTGGATGGTTCCCGGGTACACGCCGTCGAGGGAGCTGGGTTCGGGCGCGAGTGGCCGGGTGATGCTCGCCCGACATGACGGGACCGGGTCGCCGGTGGCGATCAAGTTCCTCTCGGAACGGCTGCGTGGCGACGGCACGTTCCTCGCCGGGTTCCGTGCCGAGGCCAAGCTGCTGGGCACCCTTCGGTCCCCCCATGTGGTCGAGTTCTACGAGTACGTGGAGACGTCCTTCGGTGCGGCGATCGTCATGGAGCTGGTGGACGGTATTCCGCTCCGCGCGCTGCTCAAGCAGGAGGGCGCCACCGAGCCCGAGGCGGCACTCGCCGTGCTCAAGGGATCGCTGCTCGGCCTTGCCGCCGCCCATGCGGTGGGGGTGGTGCACCGCGACTACAAGCCCGACAACGTCCTGATCGCCGCCGACGGGACGTCCAAGCTGGTCGACTTCGGCATCGCGGTGCCCAGTGGGGAAGCCGGGGAATCGGCCGGTACCCCCATGTACATGGCGCCCGAGCAGTGGACCGGCCGGCCGGCGAGTCCCGCGACGGATGTGTACGCGGCGACCGCCACGTTCTTCGAGTGCCTCACCGGCGCCAAGCCGTACGCCGGCGACACCGTCAAGGAACTGGCGATGCAGCACATGGGGGCGCCCGTCCCGGACGCACTCGCCCCCGAGCGAGTGCGCCCGTTGATCCGCAGCGGTCTCGCCAAGACGCCCGGGAAACGTCCGGCAACCGCTGCGGACTTCGTAGCCGAACTCGAAGCCGTGGCGACAGCCGCCTACGGCGAGGACTGGGAGGAACGGGGGCAGCGCAAACTCGCCGCACTGGCGGCCCTGCTACCCCTGCTGTTCCCCTGGGCGAACCCCGGCGGCGCCTCGGGCATCACCGCGCTGGCCACCACCGACCTCGGCCCCGGCTCAAGCGTCACCCCCAGCCCCGGGCGCGGCCTGGAACGGGGCAAACGCAGTCGTCCGCCGCTGAGCCGCAAAGGAAAGGCTTTGGCCGGGGCGGCCGCCGGCACGCTGCTGCTCGGTGGGTTCGCCATGACCGCGGTGGCCGTGGGCAGCGATCACCCGGTGAACCAACCGGTGGCGATGTCCGGCCCCTCGACGTCCGGTTCCCCGTCCGGTTCCCCATCCGGCAGTGCTTCCGCGAGCACAGCCGCGAGCGACGAGCCGTCGGCGACCGGAGCACCCGGTGTGTCCGCTTCGGCTCAGGAGGCGACTGACGAGCCGTCAGCCCAGGGCGAGGCGCCGCCGGGCACGGACGGCCCCGCGGGCCCGAACGACCTCCCCGGTGGTTCGTCGAGTGGCGGGGGAGGCGGCGACTCGTCCGGTTCCGGCTCCACCGGGGGAGGCATCTCGGGCGGGCCGTCGGGCGGATCGGGCGGACCGTCGGGCGGATCGTCCGGCGGGGGCACCAGCACCTCGGGGGGAACGAGCGGCGGGGGCACCAGCACCTCGGGGGGAACGAGCGGCGGCAGTACCTCGGGCGGGGGAACCACCGTGCCGCCCACGACCCCGGCGCCGGGACTCCATGTCGTCTCCGTGAAGATCGACGCGAGCGGTCCGCTGGGCTCCGGGTGCGTCCTGGTGGCTTCCGTGACCGTACTGACCGACGGGGCCGCCGACGGAACGCTCAACCTGACCTGGTTCACCGGTTCCTCCGCCAGGGCGGTCGGCACGGTGGTCGCCACCGACGCGGTCGCCCTTCCCAAGGGGCGCACACAGGTCCCCGGCAGGTACACCCACAGGTTCATCACCCCGGAACGCTCGCCCTACCTCGGTGTCAAGGTCTCGACCAGCCCCGCCGCCGATTCCGGCAACGGTGCCTTCGTGACCGTCTCGGCGCCCTCCGGCTGCAACCCGCCCCGCTGAGAGTCCGGGGATCCACGCCGTACGAAGGAGAGGGTGCCGGATGACGACACCTCAGGAAACGCCTCAGGACAGCCCCGAGGAAAGCACCGTGCGACTTCCGCACGCGGACGAGGTCGGCACCGTACGACTGACGCCCGCTGCCCTGGCCGCCACGTCCCACGCTCCGGTACCGGTCTCACCTGGGGCAACGGTGCGCCTTCCGCACGCGGACGAGGTCGGCACCGTACGACTGACGCCCGCTGCCCTGGCCGCCCCACCCCACGCTCCGGTACCGGTCTCACCTGGGGCAACGGTGCGCCTTCCGCACGCGGACGAGGTCGGCACCGTACGACTGACGCCCGCTGCCCTCGCCGCCCCACCCCACGCTCCGGTACCCGTCGTACCGGGGTCGGAGGAGGCGCCCCGCTTCGGCCCCGGAGTGCCCACCCTGACGGACACCGCCGACGGCCGGATGGCGAGCGTCTGGCACGGCACCGCGTCCCGGGCCCCGAGGCCGCAGGACCTCCCACGCCGACGTCGACCGCGCAGGGGCGTCCTCGGCGGCTGGCTGTTGCCGGCGGTCGTACTGATCGCGGTGGTGGCCTACCTCGCCTGGCAGCGGTACGCACCCGCGCCAGCGCTCGCCGTGACCGGAGCCACCGTCCACACCGATGCCGCAGGTCCGGCCTGCGACGGCACCGCCGCGGTCGTCGGCACCCTGCACACCAACGGCCGTGAAGGCACGGTGAACTACCGCTGGAAGCGCAGCGACGGCACGGTTTCCGGCATTCTCCGGCAGCGGGTCGCCCAGGACGCGCACCGGACGGACGTCGTCCTGCGCTGGACCTTCGAGGGTCACGGGACCGTGCAGGCGACCGCCACCCTGGAGATCCTGTCGCCCGACCCGACAGACGCGTCGGCCACCTTCACCTACGCCTGCCCATGAGGTCGCCGATCGACCGGAGGAGGCCGGCGGCCTCGCAGCGCTCAGCGATGGGGTACGCCTGGCGCAAGGCGGCCTCGGCCTCCCGGGAGGGGCCGTGAACCGCCAGGGAGTACAGGGCACGGGCATGTTCGAGACGGGCGGGTCCGGGGGCGAGCAGCGTCACCGCCTCCCGGAGTTCGGGCACCCCGTGGGCACCGCGCAGCTCGCCCAGCATTCGCAAGGACCGACCCACCATGCTCGGCGCGCCCCAGCGGCGGGCCAGCGCGAGTTGCTCCCCGGCAAGGGTCTCCGCCTCGGCCCGTTCGCCGACACCCGCCAGCGCCTGGACGCGCAGCGGCGCCCACGGCCGCCAGGCGTGGTTGACCACGGACGGCCGCAGCTGCCGGACGGCGTCCAAGCCGGCGAGCGCTTCGTCATGACGCCCTTCCGCGATGAGCACCCTGGCCTGCGTCTCCCTGGTGAGGAGGTCGCCCTCGGTATCCCCGGCCAAGGCGCGCATGCGATCCACGCACGCGCGGGCACCTGCGGTGTCGCCCAGATCCAGCAGAACTCCCGTCAGGATGTCCCAGCCTCGCGAGGCACCGGGTGCGAGGCCCCAGGTCTGGTGCTGCTCCACGGAGATCGTGAGGGACTTCAGCGCCCCTCGGAGATCTCCCTGGTCCCACTGTGTGAAACCCCGCCACATGTGGGTCGAGAGGACGGAGAACAGCGAGCCGCGCTCGTCGGCGCGGGCCAGTGCCGCGCCCCACAGCTCTCCGACCTCCTCGTCCGCCAGGTGCAGGACGACGGCGGCGGCGTACCAGAGCAGCTCTTCCCCGGCATCCAGCAGTACCCGGTCGGCGACGGCGGAGCGGGCGAGCGCTACGGCCCCGCTGCGTTCACTCCCGTCCTGGGCCGCTTCCCAGGACAGGTAGGCGGCGAGCATCCGGGCGCCGGACCCGCCGCCGTCGACGACGCGGTCCTGCGGGCTGCGCCACGGCTGCCGGTCCAGGCCGTGCATGTAGGCGCTCATCCGCTCCAGTGCCAGCAGGCCCTGCCGTTCGTCCTTCAGTTCGGCGGGCAGCCGGGCCGCGGCACGCTGGGCGAACTCGGTCGCCTGACCCTGCCTGCCGGCGAAGACCAGGATCCGGGAGAGGAGCAGCGCCGCAGCGGCCCGGCGCGGCGGGTCGGTCAGCGTCTCGTAGGCCTGACGCAGGTGTTCCACGGCGGCGGGGCCGTTGCCGAGGGTCTCGGCGCGGCCGAGTTCGAGGAGTACCTCGGGCTGTCGGGCGGGACTGGGCGGCTCCCGCAGAGCGCGGGTGAGGTAGGTGGCGGCGGCGTCGGCGGCACCGCGGCCCGCGGCTTCCCGGGCGGCTGTGCACAGCATGTCGACGACCCAGGGGTCGCCGCGGTGCGGGGTGAGCAGCAGGTGGGCCGCCGTCTGCTCGGGGGGTGAGGCTGTGGCGTGCAGGATGCGGGCGGCCCGCTCGTGCCGCAGTTGTCTTTCGCCGGGCGGCAGGTCCCGGTAGACGGCGTCTCCCACGAGGGGGTGAACGAAGCCGAACGGGTAGTGGTCGCGGATGATTTCGGCGCGGACCAAGGGCGCGATGGCGTCCGCCGCCTCGTTCTCGGACACGTCCATGACGGCGGCGACGTCGGGCAGTGTCGCGCCGTCGCCGAGGACGGCGACCGTCTGGGCCGCGGCCGTCGCGTCGGCGGGCAGTCGGGCGAGGCGGCTGAGGACGAGCTGGGAGACGGCCCTGGACCCTACGGAGATGACGGTGCCGGCCTCGGCGGCCTCGGGCCGGATGCCGCGTGACTGGAGCGCCCGTACCAACTGGCGCAGGAGCAGGGGGTTGCCGGACGTGGCCCGATGGCAGGCGTTGGCGAACGTCGCGTCGGGAGGCTCGCCCAGCGCGTCGCGGACCACATCGGCGACGCCCGCCGGCGTGAGCGGAGTGGGATGGATCCGCAGGGCGGCGGCGTTGTCGGCGAGTTCGGCCAACAGCTCCCCGTCGTGGTGCGGTTCGCCGGTACGCAGGGTTACGGCGATGAGGATGGGGAGTCCTTCGAGGCGGCCCGCGAGATGGGCCAGAAAGCGGAGCGAGCCGGTGTCGCACCACTGCAGGTCGTCGATGGCCAGGAGGAGGGGGCGTTCGGCGGCGAGCCTGAGGGTCAGCTGGTGGAGGCCGTTCAGGACCGCGTAGCTGTCGGGATGGTGGCCGTGGTCGGCTGCGTCGGGGTCGAAGACCGCGGTGGACGCGGCGGCGGCTCCGGTCATCAGTTCGCCGCCGCGTCTGACGACCAGGCGTTCGAGGAGTTGGCGCACGGCACCGTAGCCGTAGTCCTTCTCCCGCTGGCTGCCGCGTGCGGTCAGCGTCAGCACCTCGTGTTCGGCGGCCAGCCGGCGAACCTCGGCGAGCAGGCGGCTCTTGCCGATACCGGCCGGGCCCTCCACGAGGACCAGGCCGGCCCTGCCCTTCAGCGCACCGGCCAGGCAGTCGCCCAGTTCGGTCAACTGCCGGTCCCGGTCCACCAGGACATCCGCGCCCTGGGAAGCCGATCGGGCTGCGGCCGGCCGTATTCGCGTCCCCACCGGGGCCGCAGCCGGTGCCTCTCGGTGTGCGAATCCGGGAGCCGCAGGCCGGTCGAGCGCGGGCGATTGGGCGAGAACGTCCGCTTCGAGGGTGCGCAGCGCGAGGCCGGGATCGGTCCCGAGTTCCTCGGCAAGGACCTGTCTGGCGCGCCGCAACGCGCTGAGCGCGTCGCCCTGCCGGTGCGAGCGATAGAGGGCGAGGGCGAGCAGACGCCAGCGTTCCTCGCGTAGATGGTCCTGTGCGATCAGTGCCTCGATCTCCGGCACGAGGACCGCGTCCTCACCACGTTCGAGACGTGCGGCGAGCAGCCGCTCACGAGCCACCTCGCGCAACTCCGCCAGCCGTGCCGTTTCCCCCCGGGCCCACAGCTCCGCCGAGTACTCGGCGAACGCCGGTCCTCGCCACAGTGCCAGTCCGCCCTCGAGAACCGCCACCGCCTCGGCCGGGTCGGTGATCGTGGCGGCATGCCGCAGTGACTGTTCGAAGCGCCACGCGTCGACTGCTTCGTCCGGTATCCGCAAGACGTAGCCGGAGCCCTCGCTGACGATGAAGCCGCTGCGGGACCTGGCCTCCCGTCCGGGTTCGAGCCGGCGTCGCAGATGCGAGACGTACGCGTGCAGCGCGCCTTGCGCCCTCGGTGGCGGCGACCCGCCCCACACCCCGTCGACCAGCCGGTCACTGGTGATGATCCCGCCCCGGGCCACCAGCAGGAGGGCCAGCACCGCGCGCTGCCGAAGCCCTCCCAGATCCACGACCTGGTCCTGGAACGTGGCTCTCACCTCGCCCAACACGCTGATCTGCAGCCCGTCTCGCATCATCGCCCCCTGTCGTGATCCACACATGGTGACACGCCACAGGAGCCAACGGCTGCGACCGTTTCGAGCACGGGGCAGCGAGCTGCCGGAGGTCGTTCCCTCCCGGTGTCCACCGCCGAAACGCGCTGTTCGGCAGGAGGTGTCGGATCGCGCCGGAATGCGGTGTTCTCGCCGGTGCGGCGGCGGACCGTGGGGCTCGGGGTCAGGGCGATACGGATGACGGCTTCGGAGCGGCCGGGCAGATCCTCGGCGTCACGGGCGGAGACATTCGATGATGCGCGGTGTCGGCAACTGCGGCGGGGCGGCCGCCCCGCCGACGGCGCCCTGCATCGGTGGATGGCAAGACGGCCGTTGCGGCCGGCTGCTAATCGAGGTTGACGACGTCTTCGACCGACTGAACCGCGGAGGTGGTGGCGTCGCCGGCGAACGCGAACCGGTAGGAGCCGTTGGCGGACACCTCGACCGTGGTGTTGAGGACGCCCCCCGAACCGGTCGTCACCGTCTTGAGAGTGACGAAGCCGGTGCTCCCCGTCTTGTGGAACTGGAGCTTCACAGGCTGGTTTGCATAGCCCGCGTCCGTGCCGGTCTCCCAGTTTGCGCGGGTGAGCCTGCCGGAGACGTTGATCGTCTGGCCTACGTGCGCCGGCTCGGGAGCGGCGTCGGCCGACAGCTTCGCCTGCCTCAGCACCTGGACGGTGGAGTACTGGTACGAGTAGCCCAACTGATGGTTGTTGCCCCACACGAAGGTCGCCACCTTCCACGTTCCGGCGAGGGAGTTGCTGTACAGCGCCTTGTCGGTGCCCGGGGCCGGGGTGATGTCGATCGTCGATGTGCAGTGCCCCAAGGCGCCGGGGGAGAAGCACACGCCCAGGTTCGGATCCGAGAGGGTGGCGTCCCGGTGCGTGTAGTCGGTGGCGCCGTGCCAGAGGGAGACGATCCCGGCGCCGATCCCGGAGTCGTTGGTACCGAGCACGGCGGCGCTGACGGTCTTCGTGGCGGTGCCGACCACGATGGGCTGACCATTGTTGACCGTGACGGCCATGATCGTCGTGGGGCTGAGGGGACCGGCGTGCGCCGGCGCGACGCCGAAGGCGCAAACGGTCAGAGTTCCCGACAGGGCAGCGGTGAAAGCGCGGACGCGCATGATTCTCCAAAGGATGATCGACCCGCTCCGGGTGCCGAGCAGGACCCGGTGGATCTGGGACGGGTGCCGCCGAGGACGGACAACGCCCATCCCCCACCAGCGCGTTCGCAGACGGTGGGGCGCGGTCCTCGGCTCACGCAACAAGCATCCGCTGCCCGTCTTGCGGCTCGATTGCGCCGGCCCGCATGCCGGCGGTCGTGGTCCGGGCGGCTACGTGTCGGATCGCAGGCCGGTCACCGGTCCGAGACGGTCGCCCTGCCGCCGTGGATCCGGAACGCACCGCGGTGCAACGGGCGCTTCAAGCCGGTTCAAGCGGCCTGCAAGTTGCCCGGCGCTTTCGGAGGACCCAACGCCGACCCCTCGAACCTGCGGCCGTACCGGGAGGGGGCGGTGGCCGGCGCGATGTCGCAGGGGCCACGAGCAGGAGCAGGAGGGTTGTCACGGCGGGCGGTCGAGTGATGTGCCCGCGTTCCCCCGAGAGCACGAGGTCTGTCCTGTCGGGAGCAGCCGGTCGGCGAACCGGCACGCTGCCGGTGGAACACTCCGCAACCCGTGTGTCGGAGCCGACTTCCCCACCGGCGGGCATGGCACCCACATCGAACCTGGGCACCGACGCCGACTGTCGCTCCCCGGCATGTCGTCCGCGTCGGTGCCTTCGTCACGCGTTGGAGTCGGTGACGAGGTTGCGCAGGGCGGCGGACAGGTCCGCCAAGTCCGTGGCGGAGCCGTCGTCGAACAGGACGGTCGGTTCGGCGGGACGCTCGGTCATCCCGAGGATGGGGTCCGACAGGCCCGTGTCCGCGAACGGCGTGAGTACATCGTCCGCGGTGCCCGTTACACAGCCGATGAGCGCCTGGAGCGGTGCTTCCGGTGAGGCGGGCGGGTCACCCCAGGACGCGGTGAACAGTTGTCGGGCGTCGTCGACGGAGATCCCGTTCCAATCGAACCCGTTCGTGGCGTGCACGGTGGCCCAGATGTTGTTGAGGTCCGACCCGAACCCCGCGAGTGCGTCCTGCGTGGATGCGCACGCGTTCGCATTCCGGCGGACCGCGTCCGCCTGGGTGTCCGCGGCATTCGTGTCCCCCGCGCCGACCGCGCCCTCATGGCGCTCCATCGCCGTGAGCAGCGCCCACAATTGATCCGAGAGAACGAGGACGTGCGCGCCCGCGCGGTGCAGCGACCGCACGGGCTCGTCGGCGGGCAGCGCACTCTCGTCGACTTCCGCCGCACTGATCCACACCTGGTCGAAGTCGTCGCGCGACGGATCGTTGGCCACCGACTGCCGGTAGCTCGCCAGCAGCCGGAACAGCCCGGCGCCCACCGCGAACGCCCCGGCCTGCGGCCCCAGCCCGAGCAGTCCCAGGCCCCCGGCGATGACGGTGCATTCCGCGGACAGATTCTGGTCCACGTTCGCCATGCGGGCGTTGAGGTTCTTGATCCGCTGCTTCTCGTCCACTGATACATCCGGCATCGGCCGTCTCCGTCCAACGGTTTCCACGTGGTGGGTCGGCGTCCGAAAAGGCGGAGCCGCGTAATGCCCGGTTACCGCTGTCGCGTCGACCTAACGTGCCATTCGGATGATGCCGCCGCCGACCGCGGCCCGATCTCGTCATGTGATGCAGGCTGCGGACGCTCACGGCGGTCGACCCGGCCACGGGTCCCACGGGTCCCACAGGTCCCATGGGTCAGGGAATCCTCCGCGGCACCCGACGATGCAGCCTCACGCCGGCTGAGGGCCGAGAGCCTCACTCGCGCGAGCGTGCCCCGCAGGCCCGATGCCGCCCCCCGCGCGTGCCGGTGCCCGCGCGAGCGACCGGCCGGTGTGCCGGGGCCTATCCGGATCGCAGCTCCACCGCGTCCGCGTAGACCGGGCTTTCCTCGGTGGGGCCGAACTCGTCGAGGGCGAAGTCGGAGCGCATGACGGCCCTTTCGACGACGAGCAGACGCAGGGGCTGGTCCGGGAGCGGGCTGGGGAGGGGGATTTCGGCGGAGTAGGTGGGGGACAGGCTGGTGTCGTCGTCGGCGGAGAGTTCGGTGACGGTCTCGTCGAGGTCGAGCCAACCCAGGACGGGGTCGGGGACGGCGGGGTCGCGCAGTTGGAGGCCGGCTCGCACGGTGGGCGGGCTGTTGTCGTCGTGGTAGGTCGGCCCGGTGAGTTGCACGGTCAGCGGGTCGGTGCCGGTGACGGTGAGGGTGCGCTCGGGCAGCAGCCGCAGGGTGTCGGCGAGGACGATCGGGGACAGTTGGCAACCTTCCAGGGAGCGCTGTTGCAGGCGGGCGAACGCGGGCCGCAGGAAGGGGAGGTAGCCGTCCCCGGTGTCGACGTCGATGTCGCAGAACCAGCGGCCGGACGGTCCGTCGAAGGTGGGCTCGAACCCGGCCGCGGTGACGGTGAATCCGTCGAAGACCTCGGGCAGTGCCACGTCCGAAGTGATTTGTGCGCCGGGGAAGTTGCTCGCGGACGGGAGGAACACCGGTGCGGAGGCGCGGATCGGGTCGCGTCCCATCAGGGTGATGAACGGGTGCGCCTGGGGCGGCTGTTCGTCCCCTTCCACGCCCAACACCACGGCGAGCAGCTCGCCGTCCCCCGACGAGTACCAGGGCCGCGACAGATAGACCCGAAAGCCGCCGCCGCGCCGCCGTCTGACCAGGCCGTCCGGCAGGCTTCCGGAGGTCTCGAACCCGAGGGTGAGGAAGGTGCCCGACACGTGCGGCGCCGCAGGTTTGGCGCTGCTGCGCACGGTGTGCGTGACGGGATCGCCGTGCACGCTCAGCAGTTCCCGGTCGGTGTCCTGGGCGAACTCCGGCGGGAAACAGTCGCCGAACCGGGAGGTCGCCACGGGGGTGAAGGTCACCTCGCGGTGCTTGGTGTCGCCGAACTCGCACTTGGCCGGCACCGGTGTCGCCGCCGGCTGGTCCGGCGGCACCGAGAAGGCGAGCTCCTCGGCCACCGCGGTGTCGAACGTCAGGGTGTCACCGTCGAGGGTGCTCGGTGAGTTCTCGGTCGCGACC
Organism: Embleya sp. NPDC059213; assembly: GCF_042754445.1. NCBI lineage: Bacteria > Bacillati > Actinomycetota > Actinomycetes > Kitasatosporales > Streptomycetaceae > Embleya > Embleya sp. NPDC059213. Next base: position 45,562 of record NZ_JBHZAV010000048.1, on the reverse strand, counting down.
GGGTCGAGCGGGACGGCGGCGGCGAGCGGCAGCCGGAAGACCGGGGCGGTGACGTCGAGGACGCTCGGGCCCGGCATGGTGAGGTCGTCCACGTTCTCGCTCCACGAAGCGATCATGTCGATGCGTTCGGTACTCGCCGCGCTCAGCTCCAGCGAGCCGACCAGATGTTCGCCGGTCGCCCCGAGCGGTCGGTCGGACTCGTCGAGCAGCGTCAACACCGGTGCGGTCAGGGGACGTTGCACGGCGTGTACGAGCGTCACCTCGTGCCACGGGGTCAACATCCAGTGCCGGTTGGCCCGGGCGGCGACCATCACGCTCTCGAATCGATCGGGCTCCAGCGCGTCCCGGCACCACTTGAGCATGCCCATCGTCTTCTCGTTGACCTTGACCCGCGAGCACACCCGCACGGTGGCCACCGTCGCCTTCGGCAGGAGCACGGTCAGCACCCGGGTCGACGGGTCGAAGACGGGTGCCCCGCTGCCCTCCCGGATGCACAGGCGCAACGATTGCGGGGCATGCCAGGCCGCTCCGTTCCAGGGCACCTCGAACGCCTGACGCTCCGGCATGCCCGGGAGCTCGTGGAAGACCACACCATCGGCGAGCGGGTCGGGCAGATACGGCAGTTCGACCGTCTCGCCCGTGCACAACACGTAGTGGCCCGATGCCCCGTCCGGGGTCGCCGACGGATAGGTCACGGACGCCATGCCGGGCAGTGAGGCGTCGTCGAGCGAGCCGCTCTCCCGCGACGCGATCCGGTACAGCCGCCGGCGGGCGTCGGCGTCGCCCGCGCCGATCGCCTCGTCGAGCCTGCCGTGCCGCTCGACGCATTCCAGCGACGCCTTGGGCGCGACCACGTGCCGCTCGTCGACCTCGTGATACGGCTCATGGGTCCCGCCGGAGACCAACGGCGAGGCGTTGAACGTCTCGGCGTACTGCGCCGGGGAAAGATCGGCGGTACTGCGAATCACCAGGCGGTGTGCCGAGGTTCCCTCGGTGAACGCGACACGCGGCAACAGCAGCGGCGCGGGGACCGCCTCGAACCTGCGGAAGACCGGTCCGCCCGAGGCGGGCAGCACCAGGACGTCCTGATCGAGGAGTCCGTCGGCCTCCTCCAGGGTCGGCCCGTTGCCCGCCAAGTCCACGGTGCGCACCCGGACCCGGTAGGAGTTCCCGAACCTCAGGCGCGGCAGCGAGCCCGGCCGCACCCGGCTCTCGATCTCCAACGGCAGTGTCGTGGCCGCCGCGTTGGGGACGCGCTCGGGGCCGTCCCCGTTCGCCACGGCCTTGCCCGGGTGCGGTGCGGACAACGCCCACCCGTCCCAGGTGATCATGTGTTCGTGCACGTGTACGCGCGGCCCGGCGCCCGGCGCGGCGGTGGGCGTGGCCAGGCTGAGCTGGAAGAATCCTTCGTCGGACGCGGTGTCCAGGTGGTCGCCGGGGCTGCCCGCCCGATCGTAGGTGACTTCGCGCTCGTGCAGCGAGAACCACTGCTGCCGACGCTCGTCGAAGACGTCCAGGCGGTGTCCGCGCACGAGGTCCTCGGCGGTGAGCACCACCGTGGCGTCCCCGGCGAGCGTGTCCTGCCGCTCGGCGGCCCGCTGGAAGGTGTCGTGCACGTGCTGGGTGCGGTCGTCGAGCACGAGTGTGAGCCCCTTGGTGCGTACCGTCGGCGGCGCGGCCTCGGCCTCATCGTCCGTGCCGGTCGCCACGGCGGCGGCCAGCAACTTGAGGGTGACGCCGTCGATGTCGGCCTGCTCGATGGCGTACTGGTCCTCCGGCAGGGCCAGGAGTCCGCGCGCCGGCGGCCCGAACGCGTCGGCGCCCTCCGCGGCGGCGCAGAATCCCTGGCCCGGGGCCAGGGCGTAGCGCGTCGCGGCGGCGTGATCGTGCGACGCGTCCGGCCCGAGCAGCGGTTCCCAGCCGGGTACGAGGAAGACGGTCAGTTCGCCGCTCGCGGCCGGCAACTGCCCGACCGGCGTGACGAAGTCCAGTACCAGCCCCAGGCGTCGCAGCAGCGTGGGGTGGTCGCCGAGCGAGGACATCAATTGGTGGAAGTCGACGCGCGGTACCTCCGGTGAGGGCGCGATGTGCGGGCCACCGTCCGCGAGCAGGCCGGGGACCTGCGGCTGCGGTTCGTGGAAGGCGAGGAACGCCTCCCGGGGGCTCAGGTCCGGCCGGACCAGTTCGCCCGGTTGCTCGACGTTCAGCCGGTCGGCGGCGGCGAGTTGCGTGACGATGTTCTCGCGCATGCCCAGCATGGTGCTCGGCATGTCGGCGGCGGCGGCAAACCCGGCCAGGCTGCTCATGTGTCGGCTCGGAGGCATGCTGTCGGGTGACTCGGCCGCGGTGTCCGCGAACGACCGGCGTGTCGTGTCGGCGAGTTCGCGGGCCGGGTAGGTCACCATGGTGTTCTGCCGGTGGTCGTCGAACTCGAACTGCTCCACCGGGGTGTCGGCGGGGAAGAACAGTTGCCACAACGCGGAATCGGGCGGCGGCCCGGTGCGCGTGAGCGGTACGAGCGGAGTCTCGCCGTCGGGGGTGCCGGACGCGTCCGCCAGGGCGAGGGCGAACGTGGCGTCGGTCACCCGCGCCGGCCAGTCCAGGAAGTCCGGGAACGCCGCGAGCGTGCCGGGCCCGTCACTCGCCAGCCGAGGTCCCACGAACACGGACAGGCGGGCCTGCGTGCCGTCGGAGGACAGACCGGCCGGCAGGACGATCCACTGGATGTGTTGGGTGGTCGTCATGGGCCTGCCTTCCTGGCGGGGTCACCCGGGGGTGCGGTTCGGATCGAGTGGGCGCGGCGGATCGGTCCGGCCGCGGCGCGGGTTCACGGGGTCGGGGCGAAGGCCAGGCAGTACTCGTCCCAGTCGTCGGGATCCACGCAGTCCGCGAACGACGGGTCGCCGGCGGATCCGGCGAAGCGGCGCTCCAGCGACAGGCTCACGGATTTGCTGAAGAACGCCACGCGGACGCTCACGGTGACGCTGCCCTGGCCGACCACTTCGCAGATCCCGTTGTTCTTGTGGTAGGCGAGGGCCAGGTAGAACTCGACCGTGACGCTGACGATGCCCAATACGGACAGGTAGCCGCCGCAGCGCAGGTATCCGGTGAGCGCGACCGCGTCGCCGGTCATCTGGAACGCGATCCCCGCCATCAGGTGCACGCCGCCGCTGGCCACGCCGAGGTCGAGCGAGGCGTTGCCGCCGAATTCCAGGGAACCCTCGATCTGTTCGATGCCGCGGGTGCTCACTTCGAGAGCGAAGAAGCCGCCGCCGCCGAACAGCGACACGCTGATGTTGAACGGGTTCTGCCGTTCGCAGACGGCGAACCGGAACCGCGCCGGTCGATCGTCGAAGGGGATGGTCAGGCGTGCGGACAGGGCGACGTTGCTCAGGTTGAACAGGCCCAGGGAGAGCGTCGGCAGGGTCAGCGAATAGCCGGCGGTGACGCCGGAGGTGGTCACGTCGACGAACGCGCCGGTGCCGAACACGTTCGCGGGCAGCGCCTCGCGGAGCCGGTTGACGAATTCGAGGTCGTTCCTGAACGTGAGCGCGACGCCCGCGGCGGTGACGTCCGGCTTGTTGCCCGGGCGCGCGGTGAACGTCAGGCGTTCGAAGTCGACGCGCACGATGTCGGCGAACTCGAAGGCGAAGCGCCTGAGTTCGCCGCGCACCGCGGACTTGCTCAGGGCGTCCGGCGAACGCACGGTGGTCGCCTCCAGGACGAGCGCCGCGTCGCCCAGATCCAGCAGCGGCAGGTCGTTCCTCAGCCGGGGTTTCCATACGTACCGTAGTTCGGAGCCGGACCCGTCGGGCAGATTTCCGATCCGCATGAGCGGCACCGGCAGCAGTTCCTGGGAGACACCGTCGAGCCGGCGGCGGATCTCGTCCTCGCCGAGGTCGCGCAACTCCGCGACGGAGGTCGCCGGGACGTCCGCGAGCAGGGCGGCCAGATCGATGGGCCCCAGCAGTTTCGTGCCGCCGAAGATCCGCGTCAACGCGGCGGCGTCGACTCCCACCGCGTCGCCCGCCGCGCCGAGGAACTGTGGTGCGAGCAGCCCCGCGCGGGTGGTGACGGCCTGCACGGCCATGCTGGGTTTGGCCAGACCGCCCGCCTTCTCGGCGGACAGGTTCATCGGCAGCGCGTCGACCAGTTGCAGGAACGCGCCGGTGGGCTGGCCGTCCAGGCCCTGTTCGAGGTAGGCGTCGTGCAGCCGCACGGCGGTTTCGGTGGCCAGACCGGTGAGTTGCTCGACTGCGGGCACCCGCGCCACCGCGTCGACCATGGCGGGCAGCGCCCGGGCCGGGTGCCCGGACGCCGGTGTCAGGGCGAAGCGCGCCGAGGTTACGGGCATGCCGGTGCTGCCGTCGGCGCTCGGGTTCTCGGCCAGGGCGACCGTCTGTCCGCCCAGCCCCAGGTTCGCGCGGTCGGCGGTGGCCGGGTCGTTGTAGACCTGCGCCATCCGGTCCAGGGCATCGACGGAGGCGAACACGAGCGGCATGTCCATGCTCACGTGCCGGTCCTCGGCATCGGTCGCGGTGGCGTGGAACGGGAACGGCACGCCGCCGACGGTCACCCAGAACGCGCCCTCCCCCGGATCGATCGCCGGCGTGACCAGGTCGGTGAGCCGGATCGACCGGAACGGCAGTTGCCGTCCCTCGTGCCGGTCGTAGCCGGCCTCCGCACCGTAGGTGACCTCGGCTTGGTCCACCACGATGTGCGCCTCCTTGCGCAGGTAGGCGACCGAGGTGAGGTCGCCCGGGTCGTCGTAGGACCGCTTGGTGGTCTCCACGAGGGACGCCCGGTGACCGCTGCTGAGGAAGCCCTGGCGCACGGTGTGTACGAACTCGTCGCGTCCGAGCGAGGAGATCTGCTCGTAGCCGGCCAGACTCAGCCCGAGGAACTCCGGCGCCTTGGGCCAGGAGCCGCTGATGTGCACCGTCGCGCCCAGCGGCGTGAGCATGAACGGGTCGGCCAGCAGGGGCCGGCGCAGCGAAGTCCCGTCCACGTCGACGAACGCGTCGAGGCTGGAGCGGACGAGCAACTCGCCGGGCATGAAACGGCCCAGCGGCATGCCGGTGCGCTCGGGGCGTCGGGACGGCGTGGAGAACGCCTTCAGGTGCGCCGGCCCGCCGTTGTCGCCGTGCAGTTCGACGTGCCACAGTTCGGCCCGCCCGTCGAGCGTGACCGGTTCGGTCAGTGGCTCCGACCACGCGAACGGCGAACCGTCGTGGTCGTGGCCCAGCAGCACGCGGGTGGGGAACTCGATGGCGGTACGTGGGAGTCCGCCGATCACGGTCGCTTGGTTCGGGTCGTCCAGCGGCTGGTTGGCCGGGGCGATCGACGGGGTCAACCGGTTCCAGTCCAGCAGTGCGTCGATGGTCAGGTCGATGCCGTCCTCCCCGTCCGGGAGCAGGAACACCAACGTGCTCGGTGCCGCCGCGAAGGCGGCCACGGTCTCCGGGAACTGCCCGTTGGACAGCACGCTTTCGTTCACGTGCTGGGAGGGCAGCCGCACCAGCAGCAACGCCGGTGCGTCGGGGTCCTCGCGAACCAGCCGTGCCCCCTCGCGTTCGAGGTTGACCACCTCGACGTCCAGGACGAGCATGTCCTCGATGCGCAGGATGCTGAACGGGTCGGCAGTCATGACTGCCCGCCTTCCGATCGACCGGCCGGGGACGCACCTCGCCGCTCGTCGGCCGCCGCGGCGCGCGTGACCTCTCTCCAGCCTGACAAACCCGCCCCCCACACGCATCTTGTGAGCCGGCCGCGCGCGCCCGGATGCCGCCGCGTCCACCGTGGCGTTCAGGAACCTTCTCGGTCGACGAGCGACGGGGGACCTGCTCATGGCGTCACGACGAGCGAGCGGGGCAGGCCGTTCCGGCGTCGGGGGAGAAGCCGCACGGCTCGGTGGAAGGCGTGTGGACAACGCCGCCGGGGCGCGCAGCGGTGACCGCCGGGCCGGGTCCCGGTCGGCGCGGCCGAGGTGACGTGTGCGCCTGCGGGCCCGGCGTCCGGGGAGGGCGCGCCCGCGGGGTCGGACGCCGATCGGGATCTCCGGGACGGGTCGTTCGTCGCCGACTCGGCGCAGGACCGGGGGATCGGCGCGGCGGTGACCGAGCCGATGCCGGCCAGGATCACGCCGATCCACAGCACCGTCCCTCGGATCCACCGGTTGGTCCATGGTGCGTGGGCCGACGACGGCGGAGGCCGACGCCCCGGACGATGTCGTCGGCCGCCTCCGCCGCGTCGTGCCCCCGGCGGAGCCGCTCGGATTCCCGGTCGAGGGCACGTGGCAGGCGGACTCGGGGAGTTGGGGTCAGAAGGGGCCGATCCGTGGGCGATTCGCGTGCAGGGTGGCGTAGGGAAGCCGGTTCCCGTCCTGTGCGGGAGCCGGGTCGTGGAAGCAGAAGAGGTCGCGCGCGGGCAGGGCTCCGGTGCTCAGGAAGTCGTGCGCTCGGGTGACCGCGCAGGACGGCGCCTCGGGGTCGTAGGCGCCGTGGTTTCCGCCGTCCACGGTGATCATGCGCGCCCGCTTGCCCAGGGCGGAGCGCATGCTCAGCGCACCCGGATAGGGCGTGGCCGGATCCCGGGTGGTCTGGAGCAGGAGGATGTCGGTCGTGCCGCGGTCGGTGATCCGCACCGCCGGCTCGACCGGGTCCGGCCAGAACGCGCATGGCCAGATGTTGGTACCCATGCCGCCCAGGATCGGGAACAGGGCCCGGTTGACCGTGACTTCGCGCCGGTAGTGGGCGATGTCGCGCGGGGCGCGGCTGTCTCCACAGGTCACCGCGAGCAGTACGGCCGTGTCGTTGTCCCGGGGGATACCGGGCGTGCTCGGCCACTCGCCCCACTGGGGAGGCGGCCCGGTGCCGGCGAGGAACCGCCACCACGCGGCGACTTCCGGGAACTGGAGGGTGTGGTAGGAGTACGCCTGATAGATGGCTCGGAAGAGGTTGCCGGTGACAAGACCCGCTCCGGGGTGTTGCACCGGGGAGCGATCGAGACGCTCGACCATGTCGAGGTAGCCACGGCGTACGGCGGCAGGTGTGGCTCCGAGGCCGAGGGTGTCGTGCCGTTCGGCCGCCCAGGCGGCGAAGTCCCCGAACCGCGTGTCGAATCCGTGGTCCCAGGACGCCCATCGTTCGTGCCACGTGACGTTGGGGTCGACGTTGGCGTCGAGGACGATCCGGTCGGTGCGGTCGGGGAAGAGTTCGGCGTACACCGCTCCCAGGTAGCTGCCGTAGGAAGCGCTGAGGTAGGAGAGCTTGCGTTCGCCGAGGGCGATCCGGATCCGGTCCATGTCTCGCGCGGTGTTGGCCGTGGTCACGTGTGGCAGCAGCGCGCCGCCGTTGGCGAGACAGTCTCGCGCCAGCTCACGGGCGAAGTCCACGTTGTCCGCGATCGATCCGTCCGGGGCCGGGAACGGGAAGAGGCGCTCATTGGTGATTTGGGTGGTGCGTCCACACGTGATCGGCGTGCTGTGGCCGAGACCGCGCGGGTCGAAGCCGATCAGGTCGAAGCGGTCCAGGACGTCCCGCGGATAGAGGCCGACCGACGTGCTCGGCCGGTTCAGGCTCGCCGCGCCGGGGCCGCCCGCGTTGTGCAGCAGGATGCCGCGGCGCAGTCCCGGCTTGGCCGTGGCCAGTCGGGACACCGCGATCTCGATGGTCCGGCCGGCCGGGGCGCGGTAGTCCATCGGTACGCGCAGCGTCGTGCATCGTAGTCGCGGGTCGACGGGCGCGCCGTTGGGATCGGGCGGACAGGTCGTCCAGGTGAGCGTCGGCGGTCGTGCAGGGGCGGCCTCGGCCGGGATGGCGGCGGTCAGCGTGGCCGTGAGCGCGATTACCACAACCCCGCGGATGGCATCGCCTAATCGTCTTGTCATAGGTCTAGACCATAGAGAAGGATGGAGCGCCGCGTTACCCCCGAAGTGAAGCCGGTACGAGGGCACTCGGCCGGCCGACTCCGTTGCGCCCGCGTCCACGGGCATCCGGGTCGGCCCGTCGACCTCGATCGAAAATGAAGCCACGGCGCGGGATCCGGGCACACGCCGAACAGGCCCACTCTCCCGTCGACGCCGCGCCCGCATCCCGACCTGGGGCGGACGGCGGGATCCCGGCCACTGGCGCGCGGTGCCCCGCACGTTCCGCGACGGCCGCACCGAGACCTGGTGGGCCGCCGACGCGACGCTGGGCTGGTGGGGCCGGACGGAACGACCCGATTGGTGGCAACCGCCGACCCGGCGATGCCGCCGGCCAGGGCCATCTGGAGTCTCGCCACCAACCTGCCCCGCCCGGGCGGGGCGCGGGTTCACCGAACGGGAGCCGACGAACGCTCCGGCGCCGCAGCCCCACGCCGAGGCCGGAGAGGGGGCTTCCGGGTCGAGTACCGCGACCGAGAGTCCGGCCCGTACCCTTCCGCCGATCGTCCGGGCCGTCCCGGCCCCGGGTGCGTGGTCGGCGTCGGCGTGGTGCCGGCCGGCGCCGACCGTGCCCGGTCCCCGCCGGCCCCCGAGTTCTCGTGGCGAGCGGGGGCCGGCGAGAGTGTTCGGACGACGGTCGACCCAAAGGTGGATCGTCTCGAAACCAGTAGTCCTCGGACTCCAGTTGGTCCCGGTAGGCGGCGGCGTCCATTGAAAGGCCGGGGAGGGGGCCGGTCGGTGGTGTCGGACCTGCCTGTTACGCGCGCCGCAGTCCCTGCGGTCGGCGGTGGGGTTCTCGCGCTGCGGGCGGTGGTTCGAGCTCGTGGTGCGGTCCCGGTCGGGCGGTGGCGGCGGTCTCCACGGCCGTCACCGCCCGTGTTCCCCGGTCTCAGTCGAAGAAGGGCCAGTTGCCGCGGATGGCCTTGGGGTAGCCGGGGTCGGTGTGATCGGCCTGCAAGTCGTAGCGGACGTACTGGTCGTCCTTGAAGAGGTAGACCTTGGTGGGGTTGGTGGCGTGGGGTGCGGCGGCGTCGATGCGGCGGGTGAAGGAGTCGGGCAGGCCCTGCCAGTTGCCCTTGATCGGCTTGGGGCCGGCCAGGAGTTTGTCCTGGGCGACGTTGTAGCGGACGTACTGGTTGTCCTTGAACAGCCAGGCGATCTCCGGGTCGCTCTGGTGGTTGACCGCGGCATCGATGCCGAGCTTGAACGGCGCCGGCAGGGCCGCCCAGCCGTCCGCGATGCTCTTGGGGTATCCCGGTGCGGTGGCGTCGGCTTCCAGGTCGTAGCGCACGTACTGGTCGTCCTTGAACAGGTAGCCGACGGTCGGCTTGTCCCGGCGGTTCAGCGCGGCGTCGACGCCGCGGGTGAAGGAGTCCGGCAGGCCCGGCCAGTTCCCGGCGATCTCCTTCGGCCCGCTCACCCCCTTGTCGGCCTTCAGGTCGTAACGCACGTACTGCCGGTCCTTGAGGAACCAGGCGATGTGCCCGTCGTTCCGGGACCGCAGAACCGCGTCGATCCGACGGTAGAAGCTCTCCTGTACATCGGTTGTCATGCGCATACCTCCGGGATTGCCGTGACGGACGAACCGGGCCGCCGCCGCGGGTGACCCGGACGTCCGGGCCCGGGTACGGCGAACGACCCATTACGGGCCTGCTCCACCAGCCGGTCGAACATGCCCGGATCACCCGAAGGAGTGGCACCCGGTCCATCACTTCGTGCCTGGCCGCCGCCGTATTGCCCGACGGGAGTGCACATGACACCTTGCCGTTCGGTCGGGGTCCGGCCTTCCGACATTGGCGATCGCGGGCCGGCGGGCGGGTGAGCGGCGGCCCGGTCCGACGCCGCCCGGTGGTGCCACCGAAGCCGGCGGGACGGCTGGTGCGGGCACGCCGGGGATCGGGTCCGGCGGGAAGCGCCCCGATGGCGCCGTGGGCTACGCGGAACGGCGGTCGCCCAAGGCGCGCCGGCCGCCCTCGGCGACGCGCCGACGCGAGGCGTGCCCGGGCGAAGCCCTTTGGCCCCGTGCGGAGTTGGATCATTCGACGGGGCGGCAACCGCGCGGGGCCGGTCGGAGCGTGTGCTCGTTCGGTTCGGATCCGGCCTCGGGCGAGGGTGGCCGTGGGACTGATCCCGACTCCGGCCAAGGGCCCGGTCGACGGGCCGGTCGGCTTCGCCGCCCTGGGTGCAGGCGCCTTGGTCCGGTCCGGTCACCCGGCCGACGACGGTCAGGTGGGTGCCGGTGACGCCGGTGCCCGGCTGGAAGGTGACGTCGGCCTTGGTGTCGAGTTTGGTGGGTGGCGTGTCGGCACCGGTCGGGCAGTGGGCGAGACCCGTGCAGAAGCAGGCGGAGTGGGCGGCGGCGATCGGTTCCTCGGGGCCGGTCTTCCGGTTCGGGGTCTCGGCGCGTGCCGGCCACGACACGGGGACCATGCATTCAGGGTTCGCGAACGGAACGACAACTCGGCCCGCTCACCGGGGATTCGAGCATGAACGCCACCCACATTCGCCTCGGGCGTCTTGCCCGCCAAGGCTCCCTGGCCCAACCAGGACAAGGCTGCTGCCGAATACGGACGTAACGCCCTCTCGGGTGTCCTCCCGTCGGGCCCGATCTCGCTCGGGCACCCGAGACGGCCTCGAGACTCGGGAAGTGTGCGGCTTCTGTGGGCGGTTGGGTGAGCGCGAAGCAAACGGGTGGTATTTCAGCGTGTTCGTGCGATCGACCCGGATCCGGTGGTCATGATGATGCCGCCGCTTCGCTCCCGGAGCGCTACTCGCCCACTTCCGATCCGAGGATCCATGAAGTTCTTCCGTGCCCTGTCGACGGCGACCGTGGTTGCCGTCGTCGGCACTTTCTTCGCGACCGTACCGACGACACCGGCGTCCGCCGCCGACTCCTTCGTGGTCGGCAAGGCCCAGTTCGAGAGGATGTTCCCGAACCGGAACCCCTTCTACACCCACAAGGGCCTGGTCGACGCCCTCGGCGCCTACCCGAGGTTCGCCGCCTCCGGCAGCGACGCCGTCCGCAGGCGCGAGGCGGCGGCCTTCCTCGCCAACGTCGCTCACGAGACCGGCGGCCTGAGGTACGTCGTCGAGCAGAACACCGCCGACTACCCGCACTACTGCGACCAATCACAGCCCTACGGATGCCCGGCCGGACAATCCGCGTACTACGGCCGCGGCCCGCTGCAACTCAGCTGGAACTTCAACTACAAGGCCGCCGGCGACGCCCTCGGCATCGACCTCCTGCACGACCCGTGGCAGGTCGAGAAGAACCCGGCCACATCCTGGAAAACCGGCCTGTGGTTCTGGAACACCCAGAGCGGCGCCGGACGCACGACCCCGCACGACGCGATGGTCGACGACAAGGGATTCGGCGAGACCATCCGCAGCATCAACGGCGCCCTGGAATGCGACGGCAAGAACCCCGACCAGCGCGACGACCGCATCAACCTGTACAAGCAGTTCGTCGACATCCTGGGCACCGACGTCGGCGGCGGCAACCTCTCCTGCTGAAGACCGACCGACGACCCCGCCCCGCACCATCGACTCCGCGCCGCGGAGCGCCGCAACGCCCGCACGGTGTCTGCCGGTCGCATTGTCGTGGGAACCGAGCCGCCGGCCACCGGGACCGGACCGGGCCGCGCTCTCGCGCCGCCGCGAGGTCCGCCGGATTCGGCCCCTGCCGTGTCGACCGCGCGCCCTCGACGGAGCCCCGCCGGGCCCGCCCACGCACCTGCGTCGGATCGTCGCCGAGGGCGGGCCCCGCCGTCACGGGGCGCGATGCCGACGCGGGAACGCCGACATCGGCACGCCCCACCCGCGCCGTCCACCGACCTTCGCGGTGGCGCCGGCACGCGGGTTGCCATGGTCGATGCGGAGTGGACGCACGTGGTGCGGGGGGAAGTCGTCGCGTTGCCGGGGACGTTGAGCGGTATCCGCGCGGCGCTTCCGGAGGACCGAAGCGCGGAGAGGCACACCGGCGGCCGAACCGGGGGCCGACCCCCGCGCGGTCCTCGATCCGGCCTCGGTTTCGACGAGGTCGCGCACGACACCCCCTTGAGCACCTGGTGCATTGCGTGGTCCTGGACTGGGCGTTGCCGCCCGAGGGCCACGCGGAGGCCGAGGAGGCCATGGGACGCGTCCGGCGGGGCGACAACACCGGTGTGTGTCGTCGACGCCGACGGCAGCCTGGTGACCGGCCCACCCCCACACTGAGGAGACCACGTGGCCCCCGGTACCGCGTGCAGTTCACCGACAGCGCCGAGAACAACATCGCCAACTCCCCACCACATGCCGGCAACGGTGGTGTCCGCTGGAGTGGTGTAGCAGCGATCACTTCTCGCGACTTGCTGCCACCACATCGCGCCGCTACACCCCACCGGGGGACGCGATCCGCACACCGGACCGCAGTCGACGCCCGTCACCCCCCAGCCCCGGCAGTCGGCCGACCCTGTTTATGCTCACGCCCATGGCACTCGAATGGGAACAGATCATCGTCGACTCCTCCGACCCCATCGTCCTCGGGCGCTGGTGGGCCGAGGCTCTCGGCTGGGTAGTGGTCGACGAATCCGAGGAGATCATCGAGATCCGGCCCGAGCCGGACCGGATGCCGGGGCTGCTCTTCGTGCCTGTCCCCGAGGGCAAGACGTCGAAGAACCGCCTCCACCCCGACTTCCGTCCCGACGACCAGGAGGCCGAGGTCGCCCGGCTGCTCTCCCTCGGTGCCCGGCGCGCCGGCACTATGCAGGACGAGCAGCACTGGGTGACCCTCCTCGACCCGGAGGGCAACGAATTCTGTGTCCTGGGTGAGCGGAAGAGCTGAGCGGACGGTGTCGGGCCGAGTGGCGTGGCGGCGATCTCGGCATGTCTCTGGTCATGGGGCGGCCATTGCGCAACTCTGCGAGTAGCGAAGCTCGTTGAGAGGTGACGCGATGGCCGTTTCCCAGCCTGACCTGCTCCGGCCGATGGAGTCACCGCGTACGGCGGACGGAACCGAGTCGGTCCGCGTTCCGGCCCGGCGGACCGAGCCGGTGGGAGTACGGGCGTTGGTCGTCGAAGTCGGAGAAGACGACGGTCGTGGGCTTGCCGTTTCTGCCGGGCAGGGCCGGCCAGTCCCGCCCCGTAGTCGATGACCCGGCTGCGTACGTTTCAGGCTCCGTGGGGCAGCACCTCCTGCGGCGTGGCGGGATCGACGGATCGCATCAGGACGTGGCGGCCGTCGGACTGCGGTTCCTTCCACCCCACTTCGTGGTCTCCCACGTACGTGGGCCAGGTGGGGCCTCCGCTCTGCTCGGCGGCGAGCCGGGCATCGATGGGGGAGGGCCGTGCGCCGCACTTGGGTGGTGCGTCGTCTGCGGTGGGGTTGTGCTGTTCATCGCCCCCGCCCAAGCGCGGGGGCGGCCCAGGCCCTCGGAACCGTGCCGACGTCGGGGACCTCCATTGCCTCCGCCGCGCCCACACCGTTGCGACCCGACCCGGACGTCCGTCGCCCGGACCCGTGCCCGCCGCCGACCGATCCCGGCGGCGGGCACGGGTCCGGAGTGTGGGGTCTACTTGTGGAAGATCTCGGCGATCGCCTTGCGGACACCCGCGGCCACCGCCGGGCGCAGGACCTTGCCGATGAAGTCACCCTCCGAGGTGTCGGTCACCCACGGGTCCATCGTGCAGGAGACGAGGTAGTCGACCGCGTCGATCCTCGGGTCGTCCTGGACACCGAGGCGGGCCGGCAGGGGAGCCAGGTAGTGGTTCTTGTACAGCTTCCGTTCGAATGCCGAGCTGCTGAGGATGACGTCGGGCTGGTCGTTCGGGGCGACCAGGCCCTTGGCACCCGCCTTGGCCGGGGCCACGTTCAGGATCTCGACGATCCTGCGGTTGAGCCGGTTGGCCTTGTCGAGGCTCGTGTTGGGCTTCCCGTCGATCCGGGCGTTGAACGCGTAGCCGATGATGATCTGGTCGGAGCCCAGTTCGGCGGGCAGTTCCATGGCCTCCGGGTCGGCCAGGATCTGTTCGTTGGACTTGACCACGATGCGGTCGTGGATGAACCGCAACTGCTCGCGCAGGGCCTTCTCGTCGTGGGGGTGTTCGCGCTCGGCGGGCAGTCGCTGGGCGGGCGCGACGACGATGTCCCCGTGGTCCAGGCCCAGGGTGACGATGGCGGCGTACAGGCGTTTGCTGTTGAACATCGCCTGACCCAGGATCCGGCCGTAGCCGGACTGGTCGGGCCTGACGACGCGGTGGCTCAGGAACACGCCCGCCGCAGCGGCGCCGGGCTTGGACCCCTCGATGCCGAACAGCCCGATCCCCTCCGCGCCCTGGTTGATGTACGGGACCGGGTCCGAACCGCGCGACGCCTTGCGCGCGGGGTACTTCGAGGTCTTCTTCGCGCTCGCGGTAGGTAACGGCTGCGGCGCACGTGGTCTCCCGGGCGCTCCGGCCGCGCCTGTGCGCCCGAGGCGCCCCACCGACGCCGGCCGTGTCCGCGCCGCCCTCCGTCGCGAGGCTCTCGGCGTCGCCCGCCTCACCGGCACCGCCACCATCGTCACGCCGTCCTCGACGCCGTTGCCGTCCTCCGTGCGTGTGCACGCGCCGAGTGTCCCGCTCAGGGCGACGGCCAACAGTAGTACCGGGATTCCCGATGACGATCGCATCGCCGTTCACCGTCCCCGTTCGTCGTGCGTGCGGGCTCACGGACCGGGCACGCCGAGCGCATCGTGGGGTGATCTTCGTCGAGCCGCAAGCGTGAAACCGTGGTGACACGTGTGCGTTCGGGGCCGAGGTGTCTCGTTCCCGATTCCCCGTGCTGCTATCAGGTGGTAGCTTGCGGGTCATGGCGAAGACACAGGTGAACCTCCGGTTGGAGGAGGCCGCGGCGGAAATGGCGCGGCAGGCTGCGGAGACACGGCGCATGCCGGTGAACGAGTACGTCGAACAGTTGATCCGCACGGACAACGAGCGTCTGCGCGAGGTGTTCCTCGCGGGCGCCCAGGAGGTCCTGGACGGCTACGGCGACCTGCTGGACGAGATCGAGGCACGCGGGTGAGTGTGGGCGTGGATCTGGCGTGGATCCTCGAGGTGGCACGTCGCGCGGGGCGCGACGATCCGGCCCCGGACGACTACGGGGTCCCGGTCGCGGCCGTGGAACGGCATCGGGCGGTGATCGCCGGACAGGACGTCTACCACGGCCCCTACGCCAAGGCCGCAGCGCTCGCGCACAGCCTGGGCCGCATGCGCTGGCTGGAGCACTCGAACCTGCGTGTGGCCGTCGCGGTGGCCCACGGCTACCTCGCGGCATGCGGCTTGTCGATCAAGCTCACCCAGGCCGGAGTCACCGCGCTCGCCGACGAGTTGACCAGCGCGTCCTCCACCGCGGCGAGCGTCGCGGCGGTCCTCAAGACGTGGGACACCACCGACTGAGTCGTCCCTCGAATCCGTCTTCGGTTGTCGGGCCACCAGCGGGGACACGATCGGGAACGCCATGAAGTGGATGTGGTGGACGGTTCCGCGGTGTGCGTCCACCGGTCGACCTCGGGTCGGCAGCCCTGGTCGACGGTCGCCTCACCTCGCCTCACCTCACCTCGGCTCGGCTCCTGGAACGCGAACCGGAATCGGGGACTCTCGCGAGCGCCTGCACGCTGTCCGCGAGACGTGGGGACAGTCGCGATGGCCGCCGATCGCGGAGGAGCCGGGGCCGTACGGATCCGCGGTGATCCGGTCCCTGCCCGCGTCGAAATGTTGCCGGACGTCGGGTGGCATGCCGTCGCGGACCGGGGCGGCCCCCGGTGCGTACGCCACGGTGCAGGCGATCCCACTGCCACTCCTGCCCGCGCCTGGACGAAGCCGCAGATGGGGCGATCGAATTGCTCGCCCCCTCGAACTCGTCGACGCTGTTGCCCGAGACGACGCCACGGCCGACCAGGCCCGCGCCGCACCCGCCCGCTTCATGGACACGGGCCGGATGCACGGCCACATGTCCTGCATCGCGGTGATCCTTTGCACGGCGAGCAGGTGGTTCCGCTCGCCATACCACGCCTGTTGACCGACAACGGCCCCGTCGGCGCTCGTATCGACGGTGACCGCGAGGCCGAAGTCGCGGACGGCGGGGCGGCCTTGCCCGTCCCACCAGCGCCAGGCCGCCTCCACGTCGACCGGACCTTCGGCCACCGATCGTATTGGTCGACTGGCCGACCCGGTCGTCCTGCCGCCGTACTCTCCCGACCTCTACCCGGTCGAGGGCAGTTGGGCGCAGCTGAAGAACGGACCTCCGGCCGACCTCGGCGCCCGTACCCTCGACGAGTTCGTCACCGTCGCCCGCCGAGGCCTGCGGCGCATCCAGCATCGCCCCGCACTCGTCAACGGCTTCGTCGCGGCAACCTCCCTGACGCAATGAACGACGACCATCGGATCCGCAAAGGTCAGTAAGTCGTGACGCCCTCAAGGGCCGTCATGAGGCGTGGTGTTCACCCGGGGCGGACGGCGATCAAACAGAGCCTCTTGGTGGCACGTGTGAAAGCGACATACAGATCACGTTCGCCGCTGGGGCGGGCCTCGATAATCTCCTGTGGGCCGACAACAATGCTCATATCGAACTCCAGGCCGCGCGCCTCGGATGCGGGTACGAGCCGCGCCCACTCCGTGATGCCGGCCGACGCCAGCTCGTCGAGTCGAGCGTCCGCGCAGATCACGGCCGGCAGGTCGCCCGGATTGGCGGCGGCCTGGGCCCGGAGCTCCCCGGCCACGGTCGCGGCGAGAGTGTGCGGAGATGCGGTGAGGCTGCGGGGAGGCTCGCCGTGGCGGATGGACCGGCTCGGCGTGCTGCCGGGGGCGATCCGCGCGAGCAGGGCCCGGGTGGCGGCCAGGATCTCCTTGGTCGTGCGGTAGCTGACCGTCAGTGTGTGCACGGTGAACCGGGTGCCGAGATGCGGTCCCAGCGCCTGGGCCCAGCCGCTCGCTGTCGTCGCGGGGCCCGCTTGGGCAAAATCGCCCACCAGCGTCATCGACCTGGCCGGGCATCGGCGCAGCACCATCCGCCATTGCATGGCGGTCAGTTCCTGGGCCTCGTCGACGACGATGTGCCCGAACGTCCGGCCCGTCGGCCCGTCCACCAGGTTCGCCGCCTCGTCCAGCAGCGCCACATCGGCATCGGTCCACGGAGCGTCGGCCGAGCGCAGCAGAGCGCGTTCGTCATCGGTGAGTGACGGCAGGTGTACGGCTGCGGTGAGGGCATCCGTGAGCAGGTCCCGAACCACCGTCTCGGGCGGCAGCCGTGGCCATAAGGACTCCACCACACCCTCGGTGTGGGCGTCGCCCATGAGGTTCGCGCGCAGCGCCTCCGCATCGAACAACTCGGCCGGATCGACGGTTGCCACGCCATCGAAGCCGAGAGCCCGCAGGTCGGCCTCGGCCGCGGCATCGAGGTCGAGGCTCGTGCCGTCGGTGATCTCGGCGTCGATGTGCGCGAGGGCCTCGGTGGCAGCACGCTCCAGCGTGCTTGTGACCGTGCCGATCAGGTGCTCCTTGAACACCTCCCGCGCACGGTTGTGCGCCAAGCCGCTCGCCACCGCAGACGCGCGGGCCGCCGCGACATCCCCGCTCGTCAAACGCACCCACTCCTGCCCCACACGTACGGCGGCCCGGGAGCCCGGAGGCGCCTGGCGGGAGCGCACCAGGTCCTTGAGCGCCTCAGCCATGACGGAGCTGCCCTTGAGCCGTGCAACATCGGACGGCTCCACAGCGGCGGGCACCACTCCGGCAAGCTCCCCGCACGTCGCCAGGACTACATCGTTCTCCCCGAGCGAGGGGAGTACACGCGAGACGTAGTCGAGGAACCGCGCGGTCGGCCCGAGCACCAGGACACCGCTCCTGGCGGCGCGCGGGAACGTATACAGCACGTACGCCGCCCGGTGTAGCGCCACGACGGTCTTGCCCGTGCCCGGTCCGCCCTCGACCACCGTCACCCCTCGATGAGGGGAACGAACAATCGCGTCCTGCTCCGCCTGCAACGTTGCCACTGCTGCACGCATCCGCCCCGTCCGCCGCGCCTCCAGCGCCTCCGTCAACGGGCCGTCGCCGACGATGTCGCCGGCTGTAGGCGCGGATCCGTCCAGCAACTCGTCACTCACCGCACGCACAACGCGTTCTTCCACCCGCAGGTGGCGGCGCCGCCGCAGCCCCATCGGATGGACCGTCGTCGCCGTATAGAAGGGCCGCGCCGCTTCCGCCCGCCAGTCGACGAGCAGCGGCAGCTCCCGGTCGTCCACGTGCAGGCCCAGCCGTCCGATGCGCAGGACGGTGCCGTCCGCGCCGTCGATCCGGCCGAACACCAGCCCCTCCTCGGCCCCTGCGAGCCGGTTGACATGCCCTGTCAGGCGCTCTGCGGCGACATCGCGCGCGTACATCCCTCCCACGCTGTCGGCCGACGACTTCAGCACGTCATGCAACCGGGCCCGCACGTCCGCCACTCGTTCGTCGAGCAGCCTGTACATAGCCGATACATGGGCCTGCTCCACCTCGACCTGCCATGCGGAACATTCATTCAACTGTGGCAAAGTCGTCCACCTCCTGGCTCGGCCCACCACTATGCAAATAAGTCTCCATAAAAGTAAGGCTTGACTTACTTGTCGGCCTCGGCCGCCCAAGCCCCATCGAATTTCCCCGGCACACTCCGGCGCGTCCGACCGACTGGCGAATGTCGTGACGGCTCAGTGGTCGGGTGAATTCCTCGGACGTTTGGTTACTGCCGCGATCGGAGTGGACTATTGCGTCCTTCTCGATGTCGATGCGGAGTGCGAGTGGCTTACGCGATGACCTCGCCGCGCCCGGACAAAGTCACCTGCCTCGCTTGCCGGGAGCATGCCCGGCGGGAGCACCTGCGCGTCGCGGCGTGGGTCGAGCGCTTGGGTGGCATGCCGGGATCGACCGTCGACCCCGTCCAAGCGAAACAAGCCGCAGACCGGCATCGCGAACTCGTAGGGAAGTTCGGTGAAGCAGAGGGCTGAGCCCACACGGATCTCCCGCAGTGTCACCTTGATCCGGTGCACGGTCGTCTCGCTCACGCCCGGCACCGTAGCGCCCGCATGGGTGGTGAACACGTTGACCGGCGCCGACGGGACCCGTCGGTGCCGGCGGTGGACGTCACCTCGTCGGCGGATCCGGCCGGTTACGGCGAGGATGGTGTCGTGGTGCCGTTGGTCAGCGCGGCTCGGACGATGCGGATGGCCTCGTCGGTGTCGATGCCGGCGCCGGCGATGACGGCGGCGTACTCGGCGGCGGCGCGGCGTGCCTGTTCGCGTCCCTTCTCGCCGGCCGCGGCCACGAACGAGCCGGCGGCTCGGCGGGTCTCGATCAGCCCTGCCTCCTCCAGCTCCCGGTAGGCCCGGCCGACGGTGTTGGCGGCCAGGCCGAGGTCGGCGGCCAGACGGCGGATGGTCGGCAGGCGGGTGCCCACGGCCAGTGTGTGGCTTCGGATCTGCCGGGCGAGCTGCGCACGGAGCTGCTCGAACGGCGGGACGGGCGAGGCCGAGTCGATGACGATCACCGGTTCACCGGCCGCTCGTGGCGTGCCGCGCCACCGTGCCGCTCGGTGCGGTCCGCGCCGTGATCAGGGCGAGCGTGCCGGCGCCCAGGACGACGAAGACGAGCCAGGCGGCGTTCCACCAGCCGAGCGCGGTGTCGAACACCGACGCGATCGGCAGGCACCACACCACGGTGGGCGCGGCGACCTCGCGGGCGTCCTCGACCCGCATGATGAGGTCGGCGGTCAGCGAGACCTCGTCGTCGGCCACGACCGGGTGCGTCAGGATATGGCGCAACTGCACGACCATGCCGACCGCGACCCCGCACAGGGCGATGAGCAGGACGAGCGCCGCGTAGCGCGCGGTGGAGTCCCGCATCGTCAGGGCGGCGATCGCCAGTGCCGTCGCGCCGGCGAACGTGGCGACCGCGAACGCGGCGCGCGGCCCGCCGAGAACGGTGCGCCAGCCGAGCCGGACCGGGTGGGCGGCCCGCCGCGGCAACGTCGCGCCGGCCCGCCGGTCGACCCGCCGTACCCACCGGTCCAGCAGCGACTGGGCCAGTACCAGCCCGGCCGCCGCCGCCGTCAGGGCGAGCAACGACCAGTGGCGGTAGGGCCAGGACCCGTCGGCCGCGGTGTCGTCGGGCCGGTGGGTGACGTGGATGAGGGCCGCGACGATGATGAACGCCGCCGGCAGGACGTGGGCGGCCAGACGGGTACCTCGCCGGACCGCCAGACGCATGGCCAGCAAGGGTGTCGGCCGGACGTCGGCCAGGCCGTGCCCGGCCAGCCACACGCCGGCCCGCTCGAGATCCGCCGGGCGCATCGACCGGGCACTGTTCGGAGTCGTTCCTTTCGGCATGACGCCTCCTTGTCTCACCTCTTGCCTCAACATGGTGCGTCAAGGCTTGCGACAAGTCAACGACGAGGCGGTCGGCGGCGGCTGCCTCACCCGCGCCGCGCGGTCGACGAACTCCGCGCCGCCGGGGCCGCGTTGGACGCCGCGATCGGCGACACCGACATCCTGCTCGACCTGCTCGACCTGCTCGGCTTCCTCGGCCTCCCGGGGCCACGAGCCGGCCGGGTCGGTGCCCACCCGGCCGAACATCGCGACCCGGCGGCCCAGTCGGGCGGCCGCGACCGCCCGGTTCACGCCCTTGCCGCCGGTCGGCCGCAGCAGGTTGCGGCCGGACACGGTCTCGCCCGGGCTCGGCAGCCGTGCCCTGTGGCGGGTGAGGCCGACGTCGAGGGAGCCGACCACCGCCATGTCCGGGGTGGTGGCCGGCCGGTGGTCCTCGGAGTAGGTGTGCCGGTCGGGCGGTCGTCGACGTGCCGAACCCGCGTACACCGCGGCCGCGGGGTGATGCTCCGAACGGGGCAAGTCGGCGCGACACGTGATGTCGCCGGGCGGGACACGCCGGGCTCGAACACCGGGGGGCGCTATCGAGGAGGCATGACGACACCCGGTACCGACACGCCGCCCACTTCGCGCGTCCCGTCACCACGTATAGCCGGGCGACGCCGGAGCTTCGACGAACTCGCGCTCTCGGGGCTTGCCTTCGAGTGTCCCGGGGACGGCGGGCCCACGCTCGACGTCGCCCATCGAAGGTGGGGGTGCATCCGAAATCTCTTGACCGCCGAGGAAATCACCCGCTTCCTCGCCCTCGTCACCGCCGTCTACCTGCCGGGGCAGGGCCGGCGGAACACCGATCGTTGTGTCGAAGGGAGCTCGCGGCGCGTCGTCGACGCCTTCACCGCGCACGTCGGGGAACGAACGGCGGTCACCGAGGCCGTGGACACCACCCACGTGGCCCAGTTCGCCGGTCACGACCGTGACCGGAGCGTCGGGTGCGGCGGGCACCGGGACGAGGACGCACGCCAGGAACGTGGTCCTGATCTCCCGGAAGGGCCCCTCCCCGCCCAGGAGTGCGATGGTCCGGGGAGTGGTCGCCTTCGGGTTTGCCTCGGGCACCGACATCTTCGTCTCGATCGTCTTGTCCAGGACGCGGGGGAGCAGCCGGGTGCCCGAGGCGCTCCCGAAGACCTGCCGGGCACGGGGCGGGCGGTGACGGTGGTCGTCTGCGCCATGCGTTCGTCCCTGCGGGCGTCGTCCAGGACGATCTCGCGCAGGTCGGCGGTCCGACTTCCCGGTGCGAAGGCGGGATCGAGGGTGTCGGGCCTGTCTGCGGTGATCGACATGAACGCCGCGTACCGCTCGCATACCGCCGCCGGTCCGGGCGCGGCTGCGACGCGTGCGGCCCCGGAAGCGTCCCGGGCGACGTCCTCGGGCTTCGGGCGTCCCGTGGCACGACCCACGCGGCGGGTGGCCGGTCGGATGTCCGCTGCGGGCGTTGCGGTGGGACCGCAGCACAAGGTCGGCGGCGGCAGCCGCGCGGCCCACCTTCGCCCGGTGATGGCCGGCGGGTCGTCCGAGACCCTGGGGCCTTGCACGGAAGCACCCTTCCCGCAGGGACGCCCCCGGTCGGGTCGGCGGCACCTCGACCCGCCGATGTGCCCCGGGAGTCAGGCTGTCCGCAGGCGCGGGCAGGAAGTGCCGACCGCACCGGCATCGAAGGAGAGGTTCCCTTGCGCATCCTGCTGATCGCCGACGCGTTCAACAGTCTGACCCAGCGCCTGCACACGGTCCTGCGGGACCTGGGCCATACCGTCTGCGTGCAACTCGCGCTCGGCGAGCACGCACTGCGGGAGGGGGTGGACCGGACGAGCCCCGACCTGGTCCTCGCACCCATGTTGACCACCGCCGTGCCGGAGGACATCTGGTCCGCCCGGCCCGTCCTGATCGTGCACCCCGGACCGCTCGGCGACCGCGGCCCCTCGTCCCTCGACTGGGCGCTCCACGACGAAGCGCGGGAGTGGGGTGTCACCGTGCTCCAGGCGGCCGCCGAGATGGACGCCGGCGACGCATGGGCCTCCGTACCGTTCCGCATGCCGACCGGAGTGGCGAAGAGCGACCTGTACCGCGGCGAGGTCGCGGAGGCGGCGGTTCAGGCAGTGCTGCTTGCGGTGGAACGATTCGCCGACCCGGACCGGACTCCCGTGGCGCTCGATCCCTCCGCCCCGGACGCCCGAGGCCGGCTGCGCCCGTACCACGACCAGAGCCACCGCCGGATCGACTGGGCCGTCGACGACACCCGGACCGTGCTGCGCAAACTGCGTGCGGCGGACTCCCGCCCGGGAGTCCTGGACGAACTCCACGGCACCGCCTACTACCTGCATGGCGGTCACCCCGAGGACGAACTCCGCGATGGGACCCCGGGGCGGATCCTGGCCACCCGCGACGGGGCGATCTGCCGAGCCACCACCGACGGCGCGGTCTGGATCCCCGAACTGCGACGAAGCCGCGCGAAGGGCTCGCCACCGGCCTGGAAGCTCCCGGCGGCAGACGTCCTGGCAGCGCACCTGGCCGATGTCCCGGACGTGCCGGTGTCCCCCGAGCAGGCCGCGTACCGCGCCACGTACGCGCAGATCCGCTACACCGAGGAAGGACCGGTCGGCTTCCTGGAGTTCTCCTTCCCCGGCGGCGCCATGAGCACGAGCCAGTGCCGACGCCTGCTGGCCGCCTACCGCGCCGCTTGCACCCGGCCCACCTCGGTGCTCGTGCTCGGCCCCGAGCGGGACATTTTCTCGAACGGCATCCACCTCGGCGTGATCGAAGCCGCCACCGACCCCGTGTCCGAGTCATGGTCCAACATCACCGCCATGAACGATCTGGTCGAGGCCGTCCTGACCACGACCGACCGGCTCACCGTCGCCGCCCTGCCCGGCAGCGCGGCGGCCGGCGGCCTGATGCTGGCTCTGGCCGCCGACGAGGTCTGGTGCCGCGAAGCGGCCGTCCTCAACCCGCACTATCGGCTGATGGGCCTGCACGGATCGGAGTACTGGACCTACACCCTGCCCCGCCGTGTCGGCGCCGAGACCGCCCACCGATTGACCACCGAGGCCCTCCCGCTGAGCGCGTCCCGGGCCGAGTCCCTGGGCCTGATCGAAGCCTCGATCCGGGACACTCCGGCCGGGTTCCGCACCCGGGTGGCCCGTCACGCCGCCGAACTGGCCGCATCCGACTCGACAGCCGCCCGCCTGGGTCGCAAGAAGCAACGGCTCGAGGAGAACGAGGGCACCCGCCCGCTGGCGTCCTACCGCGCCGCCGAACTCGATGAAATGGCCCGCAACTTCCGTGGCGGCCCGGGCGAACGCTACCCGGAGCTGCGCCGGGCCTTCGTGCTCAAGACCCGACCGCTGCATACCCCCGACCACCTCACCCGGCTCTGCGCTCCACCGTGCTGACCCGCAGGCCCGCTTCCTGACCTCCGGCAGCCGTCGACGTGCTCCTCGGCGCTTTGGGGCGAGGCGTGCCGCCGAGCCCCGACGGGGACGTCTGCCGGGGCGGGGCCGTCGCTGCAAGGACGGCTGAGCGGTGGAACCTGCCTCGATCGCGGACCTGTTGATGTCGACGGGCCGTATGCCGGCGGCAGGGGAGCAGGCGTTCCGCGATGTCGACCGCCCATTTCCAGCCGGACCGGAACGCGGCCACCGGTATGCGAGAGGGCGGCGCCGAGGGGCGTCGGTGTTGTACCGCGTGGTCGCGCCCGGCCGGTGCCCTGGGTGTGGTGTCGGGCAGGGTGGGGCAGCCGGGCGGGCGCGAATACCGTCGCGTCTGCACGGCGCCGTCCGCGACTTCGGCGGCGGTATCGCCCGCCGGATGGACGCCACGTCGTTGCCGGCGGGACCACCGATTGCGGCGTGCGGGAATCCGTCGTCCCCTCGCAAGCGTATTCGGCCGGATTCCGCCTCCGGCGGGGCGTCCGGGCGCGGGGTCCCGTTACCTGGACGGCCGGCACCCCGTGAGTTCCTGCCACCGGTCACACGCTTCGCTCAGCCCGGCCAGGGCCTCCTTCCGACGGCTGTCGCGGCCTCGACCGGTCAGTACCTGCGACAGATGCCGACGGGCCTCCTCCAGATCCGCGGTGTCCTGCCGGGCCTCGTCCAACTCTTCCTGCCTCCGTTCGAGCCACGCGGGCAGGTGGGACCGGAAATCGTTCTCGGCCGCCACGGCGTTCTGGATCGCCACCGCGAAGTCGCGCACCCGTTCCTCGTCGAAGAGCCGCACGTTCTCCGCCTCCTCCACCGAACCGGGTGCATGACGATGGGGGTACTTGGCCCGGTGCACCCTGCCATCGGGCCGCGTCAGGTAGACGGAATGGGTCAGTGCTCCGGACTCGAAGCGTGTCTGGAGGCCGGCGAGCGGAATCGTCCCCGCGCGGGACGAGACCACCGCGTGCTCGTACAACACGAGTTCCCCGACTCGCTCCTTCCGGTGCACGCCCAGGCCCGGGTCGCGAAGATCCTCGACCGCGCTCCAGCGTGTCCAGCCGCCGGTCGTGCCGGGCGCTCTCCGCCTCGACCCGTTTCCGCGCGGCCGTCTCCAACCTGCCGAGCGCCTTCTCCACGCCACGCAACTCCCGCCGTGCCCGGGCCAGATCCTCCCGATCGCTCGCGTAACCCGCGCCGAAGGCGAAAGCCCACCCTCCGGGATACCTGCTCCGCCACCAGGTCACCAGAACCGCACCGCCGAGCAGCACGAACAGAACCGCGCGCACGCCTGCCACCCCACCCCTCCTCAGCCCTCGTCCGTCGCATCCGCTCTGTCATACCGTCCGGAATCCGACGACGTGAGCGAATCCGCCGAGAATGCAGCCGCACGAGAGCCCACCCCGATTCCCGGCCCACCGGACCGAGGCGGCGTGGCTCGGCGGCGGGAGGACACGGCCGAGCCCGTACGACGATCGGTGCGAGGTAGGCGTGGGCTGCCGAGTCACGACGGCGTCGGGGCGTCGGCGGTTCGAATGGATGCCGGTATCGCGCATCTCGCCTTCGCCGAGCCGGCGTTCGACGTCGGTGCCGGGGCGGTGCGGCCCGGGGTCGTTCCCGTCACCGCACGCCTGGCTGCGGTGACGGGCCGGGCGATGGGCAGGGCCGCGTCGGCCCTGCCTCGTCGCGGTGTTCGGCGGCGTGGTGAGAAACGACGGCCGCCCCGCGAACAGGGCTGCTTCGACGTCGAATGCGATGGCGTCGGGCTCGGCCCCGTGGGCTTGCTCGGTCGTATGCCCGGGCCTGCCGGCGGGGCCGGTACGGAGTCGGAGTCGGAGCCGGAGTCGGCGCCTTGGCGCAGCTCGCGTTCGGCGAGCGCGCACGTGGCGAAGCCGGGCGAGAGATTGCCGGTGTCGGAGGGCGCGCCAGTGCGAGAGAGTGCCACCCGGCAGGTTCAGGGCACGCGCGTCGAGCTTTTTTAGCCCGTGGCCGACGGGCTTCCCGCAGAGCCGGGTGGCCGCCGCGTTTTCCATGTCGCGGACGTTAACGCAGGTGCGTTAATCATTCCGGGGCCCGGCGATTCCCGTGACGTACGGCCGCCGTGACCCTGTTTCGAAGCCGGGAATGGTGCCTCGGCACCCGTTCCCGGTGGCGAGGCGGTCACGCGGTGTCGGGCGGCGCCTCATCGGTAGCGCAGTGCGCCCGCGGCCGTATGGCTCGCTCCCTGCCGGAAACGAAACGATGCCTGCCGACCGCGGTGCAGGAGGCACTCGACCCGGGCCGGCGGATCGAACTCGGTGAAGTGCGGGGTACGCAGTCGAAACGCGGTCGGCCGCAACAACTCGCCGTCGCTCAGGAACGCGATCGCCTGCCGGGCGGCCTCGACGAGCACCATTCCGGGCACGTGGTCGCCGGTGTGGTCGAAGAAGAACGGATGCAGGTGGTCGGCCGGATCCAGCTCCAGGGTCCCGCCGTCGCTGTGTGCGAGCAGCACGTCGCGGGGCAGGACCGCGTCCACCGCCTCCGGCGTCGGTCTACGGCGCGGTCGAGGCGCTTGCGGTCTCGGGTACGCGCCGCGCAGAGCCGCGTACGTACCCGCGTCCAGAAATCGCGCATTGCCTCCCGCGCGAGCGAAGGTCGTGACGCCGGCCGAGAGGCGAATGCGCAGTCGCAGCCCCCTCAGTCCGTGCCCGTCGTGGGCGGGGCGCAGGTCGTCGACCTCCGCCAAACAGGTGATATCGGTGGCGCCGCTCTGCAAACGCGGCTCCATGGCGATGTCGACACCGTAGAAAAGGTCCTTGATCAGAAAGTGCGCTTCCAAGGGCACCGAGAAGAACTGCGACGGGATGAAGATCCCCAGTTGGCGAAGGGTTTCCACGATCATCAGCCGACTGTGTCCGCCGTCGCCGACCGGCCGGAACGTGGGATGCGAGCGAGGCCATTGGGCCGCCGTCAAAAAGGACGCCTCCGCGAGGCGCACCACATCGGTCAGCAACACCTCGGCCACCGAGGTCCGGTGTACCGACTCTCGTGCCACGGTGCGCGACCAGCTCAGCGGTCTCACCGAGAGCCCCGAGGACGCCGCGCCGCCGCCAAAGGTAGTCATGAATACAAGCAGAACCCACAGGTCGGGAAGGTGCACGTCGTCTTCTCGCCGTGCATCGCGCGGCATCGAACGCGCCTGGAACAGCCGGCGATCGACGTGCTGTCGTGTGGCGTCGGGCATCCGCGGACACGAGCCGCGACAGCACCAGTTTCCACGCAGATATCCGAGCCGGAGGTGGCACGTGCAGGCACGGGCAGGAACGACTCGCCAATCCCTTTTGGAGACGGCGGCACGTCTGTTCCACGAGCGGGGCTTCGCCGGGACGAGCATCAGTGACATCGGCAACGCGTCCGGGCTCACCAGCGGCGCCATCTATTTCCACTTCTCCAACAAGGACGCCCTCGCCCGCGCGGTCGTCGAGGCGCACTTCGCCACTTGGCCGGAGCTGATCGAACGGCAAAGCCCGGCGGACGCGCCCGCGTTGGAGGGCCTGGTGCGGCTGAGCTTCGCGGTGGCCCGGGCCTATCGCGACGATCCGGTGGTCCGCGGCGGAGCGCGGCTGTGGGGAGAACGCTACGCCATCGACGCGATACTGCCGACTCCCTTCGTGGGCTGGATCGCCCACGCCCGCGCGCTGTTGGATCGGGCGCGGAAGGAGGGCGAGTTGGCGGAGCGCGTCGATCCGGCGGCGGCCGCCCGCTCGATCATCCACGCCTTCTTCGGTATGCACACCGTCTCCGACGCGCTCTCCGGCCGTGCCGACATCGAGGACGACCTGACCGATCTGTGGCGCCTGCTCCTGCCCGCCCTGCTTGCCGATCCGGGGCGCGCGGAGGAGGCCCTGGCCGGCGCGACGGGCGCCGCCGAGGGCGAAGCCGCACCGAGGATTCGCGTGGAGGCCGAATAGCCGGGGATCACGGGTTGTGGGGCCGGTGCCCGGTTCGGCCGGGCAACGTCCCTCCTCCGATGGCCGCCGGGACCTCTCCCGAGTAGTAGCCGGAGAGCCGGTTCGACGCGAGGAAACACGTGGAGGCCGCGATCTCTTCCGGGTGCGCGGCGCGGCCCACGGGAGTCCGTTGTCCGAAGGAGGTGATCCCGTTCCCGGGGGTACGTCGCGGGAATCAGCGGGGTCCACACCGTTCCGGGGGCGACTCGGTCGACCGTGATGCCGCGCTCCCGGAAGGACTTCCATCAGACCCCGCTGGAGTCCGCGACCCGGTGCGACGCCCACATCCGACGTTTTCGGGTGGCGGTGGCACAGGACGCCGTCGACCACATCGACGCCGAACCGGCCCGAGCGGCCCTGCGGATGATGCGCCGCACCATGCACGCCGACGTCCGCCCGTGGTGCCGCCTCGACCTCGGCGCGTTGCCGGCATCGGCGTCGCACGGGGCGATGTGACGATGACCCGGTTCGGGGACGGGCCGGCTTTCGGTGACCCGGCCACCCGCGAGGCGATGGAACGCTCGGTGTCGCGCATGCTCGACGGCTCGCATCGGGGCCGGGGCCGGGGCCGGGGCCGGGGCCGGTAGGCCGACGCCGACCCGCGACACGCTGACGCAATGTGGATATTTGAATACAAAGCGTATTCGACTTAGCGTAATGATCGTTATGTTTCGGGCCGGCGTCGTACGCGGGAGCCCCTTCGGAGGAACGTGCCCGCACCGCCGCCTCTGGACTTCGCGCGGGCGCCTTCGGGGCCCGCTCCTCTCGATCGGACGGCTCATCGATGACAGGCAACTCCCTTCTCTCCTGGACCCCGGCGGCCATCGTTTTCGACTGCGACGGAACCCTGATGGACAGCGAATGCCACTGGGTGGAGGCGCGCGAACTCGTCCTTCGCGGATACGGCGTCACGACTCCGAGCGACTTCGGCGAACGCACCAAAGGTTTGCATTTCACCGAATGCGGACGGGTCATGTCCGAAGTGGCGGGCCTGTCGGCCGACCGTGCCGACCAAGTGACGGAGCAACTCCTCGACCACTTCCGCAAGTTGGTCGCGGCCGATCCCGTGACGATTCCCGGAGCGACCGAATTCGTGGGCCTGGTCTCGCACTTCGCACCCCTTGCCGTGGCGAGCAACTGTCCCCGTGACGTGGTGGAGTCGGGGCTGTCCCACGCCGGACTGCTCCCGCGCTTCGTCGACATCCTGGTCCCGGACGGGGACCTTCGCCCCAAGCCCGACCCGGACCTCTACCTCGCGGCCACCCGAGCCTGCGGCGCCGCTCCCGCCGTGACCCTGGCGGTGGAGGACTCGTACTGCGGCATCCTCTCCGCGACGCGTGCGGGCCTGCGCGTCCTGGGTGTGGGTCCCGACCCTCGCGACGAGGAACTGGCGCTCGTCGACCTGTGGGTGCCCACGCTGGCCGACGCCGACCTCCTCCACTGGGCCACGACCCGCGAGAGCCTGCCGGAGTCGTACGTACCGGCGGCCGGCGGGGCAATCCGGGCAACCGCAGCCGCCGTGGCGCGGTGACCACGCGGCGGTAGCGCCGACGCGCCCGACGGCGCCGCCCGGCGCGGCAGGACCGACCGCTTCCCGGCGCGGCCACATCCCCGGGTCATGCTCGAGCTACCCCGCGTACAGCGCCGCGGGGTGGCCGACCATGAGCCACGCGCTCTGCAAGGCGGGCACCGCGAACGAGACCGCGTGCGCGCGGCAGAAGCCTTCTCCGAACCAGAGGATCTGGTCGAAGAGTTGGCCGCGTTCGGGAGAAGGGCGGAGAGGTGCCGGGGCATCATGAGCCGTAAGCGGAACGCCCACTCCCAAGGGAGCGCTCACGCGGACGGCTTCCTCGGCCCGTCGACGTCAGGACTTACGTCGGCTGCCGGTAGACCGAACTTCGAGCACGTGCCGCGCACGAATCGCGTTGGCCCGGCACGGAATTGGCTCATGGCGATGGCGGACACGCCTCCGGTGGTCCATAGCCTCGCCATGGCTTTTTCGAGAGGCCGGAGCACTCTGTCCGATGGGACCCGCTGTGGCGGATGTCCTCTCGGTGGTTGCCGGCGTCCGCAGTGCTCTGAGCTCTGCAATTACCCCGGCAGTCGAACTGCGTCGAACGAGGTCGCGTCGCGACGACCAGGGCGAGGTGCCCGAGCCTGAGAGCGATGGTTCCTCGTCCTGATCAATCATCCAGGGTGCCCGGCAGGGGTCAGGCAAGTCAGGCAAGTCAGGCAAGTACTCCGGAGCGAACTTGCCTGACTGACATCCAAGGGTCCGTTGGGCAAGTTCGTGGTCTTCGCCGCGGTGTACGACTCGGGGACCGGACCCGTGGCCATCATCGGATGCCGACCCGCCGGCGTAGCGAGGTCGTTGTCGGACATTCGGCAAGACCGCAGTCGTCGTCATCACCGCGAAGTCCGCCGGGCGCAGGGTCTTCGGCCTCGCCACCGCAGGCGTCCGTCTCGCTTTGTTTCTTGCGCGTCAGTCCGGCAGCCAGTGCAGCTCGTGCGCCAGGGTTTTGGCGACGTCACGGATGCGGCGGTGTAGTGGCGACTGCTCGCGTGGGAGGACCAGGTGGATCGTCAGGCCGGGCGCGCCCCGCAGCGGTCGCCAGGTGAGATCGGCCGGTTGTGCCGTGGCCGCGGCTTCGCCGGCCGGGGCGAGGGTGACCCCGTCGCACAGGTCGCGCTGAGACATGTCGAACGAGACTGCGGGCGTGTGGAATCGGGGGTGCGGTCGGGCGTCCCGGAACAGTGCGGACAGCTGATCGTGGATCACGGGGTTGGCCGTACGGTCCGGGAGTCGCAGCGGATACGTGGCCGCTTCGGCGATCTCGATCTCCGGGTGTTCGGCCAACGGATGGTGCTGCGCCAGCTGGACCCCCACGCGCTCACGCCGCAGCAGGAACCGGCGCACACCACGGCCCGGCTGTTCGCCGCGGGTGATCCCGGCATCGATGCGGCCGTCGGCGACCGCGGGGGAGATCTCCGGTGTCGCCATCGGGACCGCGCCGACCTCGAGTCCGCTGTTGCCGCGAATGAGCCTGTCCACCAGGGCCGGTGCCGTCTCGGCCCCGGTGCTGAGGCTGTATCCGATGCGCAGCG
Organism: Embleya sp. NPDC059213; assembly: GCF_042754445.1. Lineage (NCBI taxonomy): Bacteria > Bacillati > Actinomycetota > Actinomycetes > Kitasatosporales > Streptomycetaceae > Embleya > Embleya sp. NPDC059213. Next base: position 14,703 of record NZ_JBHZAV010000048.1, on the reverse strand, counting down.
TGCCCAGTTCACCGGCCGCCGCGCTCCGGGCGGTGTCCCACGCCCGGTCCAGTGCCGCCAGCGCGGGCGGCGCGGACTCCGCCAAAGCCGCACCGGCCGTGGTCAATACGACGCTACGCGTGTTGCGGACCAGCAGGGCCGTACCGAGTTCCGCCTCCAATCGGCGCATCCGGGCGCTGAGTGCGGGCTGTGCGATTCCGATCCGTGCGGCCGCGCGGGTGAAGTTCAACTCCTGGGCCAGCACCAGGAAGTAGCGCAGGCTCACCGTATCCGGCGCCACGTGCCCTCCCTGCCGATTGATAACGATCCGTTCTGAGTCTATACCGCACCGGTCTTTCCCTCGATGGCACATCGAGCCCTAACCTGCGCATATGACGATTCAACCGACCGCAGTACCGGTCGGCGGGATCGATCGATCCGAGTGTCGATTCGAAGTCGGACGCGTCCGGCCGAACACAGGAGGTTTCCATGGCCAAGGGCTACTGGGTCAGTGTCTACCCCGCCATTTCCGACCCTGAGGCGCTGACCGCCTACGACAAGCTGGCCGGTCCGGCTGTCCGGGCCGGGGGCGGGCGCACCCTGTCCCTCGGCAGTCGAGTCGTCGCCCACGAGGCCGGAATCACGCAACGCGTCGTCCTGATCGAGTTCGACAGCTTCGAACAGGCCGTCGCGGCATACGAGAGCGAGGCATACCAGAAGGCCCTGGTGGCCCTCCCCGCCGGCGTCGAGCGCGACTTCCGCATCATCGACAGCATCGACTGACCGGCGGGCCCGGCCGTCGCGGAGCATCCGGGGTCAGCGCCTGAGCGCGAGCCGGGCGGGTGCCGCTCGGCGAACCCCGCAGCACCTTCCCGAACCATCCGTCGGCGTCGGCTGGCTCCATATCCCACGGCGGCCGACCCAACCAGGCCCGCATCCGGTCCAGGTGCCCGACGTCCTCGCGGATGGTGCCGTCCGCGAGCCCTGCCGAGGCTCGCGCGAGTACGAACCCGGCGAGCCCGCGCCTAGCGTGCGGCGAGGCGGGACTTCTTGACTTTGTTGCCGCAGGTGTTCATGGAGCACCAGCGGCGGTTCGCTCCACGGCTGGTGTCGAGGAAGAGGCCGGCACACCCGGAGCCCTCGCAGGTCTTGATGTGGCTGCGATGGGGGCCTCCGATGGCCTGGATCGCATCATTGGCCAAGACGCCCAGGGCATCGGCGACGGGAGCCGTCTCGGTCAGGCGCCAGTGGGCGTTGCCACCTTCAAGGGCGATGGTGGCGTGTCCAGCGGCGGCCGAGGCATTGATCGTGTCGATGTCGGAGGCGTCAGGGCTGGTTCGCTGTGCGGTTGCGGCGCCGATTCGGTAGATGGTCTCACGGAGTTCAAGGGCCCGGCTCAGTTCGGCCGAGGTGAGTTCGCTGCCTGTGCCAAGTCCGTTGACGTCCAGCCACAGCCCCAACCGGGCGGGGTCGTGCAGTCGTTCCACGGGAGTGTCGCTCGCGCGATCGCTGACCGTCGCGGTGAAGCGGAACGCCAGGACCTCGTTGTCCAGCCGGAAGGCTCGCCGCGCTTCCTTGCTCATGTCGGACCTCCATCGTGACCATCAACACTCCAGTGAACCGTCTCAGCCGGTTCGACACGATCGTATCCCCATGCCAGAATCTGAACCGTCTCAGACGGTTCAACGAAGGGGAGATTCGCATGAGCGACGTCGCCGTCATCGGCCTCGGTGCGATGGGACGTCCCATCGCACGCAACCTCTTGCGGGCCGGCCACGAGGTCACCGTATGGAACCGCTCCGACGGGCCCGCGGACGAGCTGGTCGCCGCCGGTGCCCGACGAGCAGCTTCCGTCTCCGATGCGCTCCAGGCACCGGTGGTCTTCTCGGTTCTCTCGAACGACCAGGCCGTTGCCCAGACCCTTCTCGACCCCGGCGTCCTCGCCGACACTCCGGCCGGCACTGTTCACGTCAACCTGGCAACGGTGAGTACGCGCTTGGCCCGTCGTGCCGCCGAAATCCATGCCGAGCACGGTGTCGGCTATGTCGCGGCCCCGGTTTTCGGCAGGGTGCCCGTCGCCGAAGCCGGGGCCCTCAATGTTCTCGCCGCGGGCGCCCCCGCCCTGATCGACCGGGTGCAGCCGTTCTTCAACGTGATCGGCTCCCGCACCTGGCGCCTCGGTGACCAGCCGGAACAGGCCAACCTCGTCAAGATCCTCGGCAACTACCTCATTGCCTGTTCGATCCAATCCCTCGGTGAGGCGATCAGTCTCGCCGAGAGCACCGGGGTGGATTCCGGGCACCTCGTGGAGCTGCTGACCTCGACGCTGTTCCCGGGTCCGGTGTACTCCTCCTATGGCGCGCTGATCGCCGAGCGCCGCTACCGGCCGGCCGGGTTCACGACCGTCCTCGGTCGCAAGGACCTCCACCTCGCCCTTGCTGCGGCGCAGGAACACGACGTCCCGCTGCCCACGGGTGAGCTGCTGCGTGGGGTCTTCGAGCAAGCCATCGCCGCCGGACACGGCGAGGACGACTGGGCCTCCATCGCGCAGCAGCAGCGTCGATAGGCGAGACCCTGTGGTCTCCATCGAAGAACGGCGCCCCTGGCCCAAGGAGCCGGCGGCGCTCCGCCTTGTTGCGCTCATGGCCGTCCAGTCCGAAATCGACGGTCGATTGGCAACGCAGCGGGGGTGGGGTCCCCGGGCCGGGATCGGAGCGGCAGCAATCAGTTGATCGACGGCCCTTTTGATTCCGCTGCCGATGAGCGTGGTGATACCCGGTCACCGTCACGGCGTGACCGTGCCGAGCTGCGAGTACACGCACACCGACTTGCGCTCGACGTGCCAGTGGATGAGCACCCCGGGGCCGTAGTACAGCTGGTGCCACCGGGTCATCAGGTTCGAGGACCAGGACCCGAACCTGCGGCGGTCGGACACCCCCGCGGCCCCGGTGCCCCACCACGACTCGTTCCGGACGGCGAACGTGGCGTTCACCAGCCTCACCAACCCCGCGCACGGGTTCGCCCGGTTGACGAACACGTGCCGCACCCGCCGCAGCGTCGACTCCGACTCGCCGTGCCTGCCGGTCACCGCCACCCGTTCGATGCCCATGCTCGTCCCCAGCCCGAACAGCACCAGCAGCCAGCGGCGCAGTACGGCACGCGGCAGGTTCTCCCGGGTTGCCACCGAGGTGAACTCGGACAGGAACTCGGCGTGTCGAGGATATCCAAGAGATCGATCGTTCCCCAACGCCGCTCGATCTCGGATTTGATCGCGGCCACGTACTCGGGCTCCTCCTGCTTCGGCCGGGCGAGACCTTGATCCACGGCTCGCCATACCGGCGCACGATCGCCACCATCCCGCCGCTGGTGTCCCAATTCGACCGGCTCGTCGCGGGCTTCGTCCGGAACGTCTGAACACCAGCCGCGCCCAAGGGTCCCCGAGTGCGTCCCATCCGCCCGGGGCGGACCGTCCGAATTCCGTACGGTCCGCCGTCCCGGGCGGATTGCGGGCAGGTACGGGTCAGGACAGCGCGCCCCGGCGCGCGAGGACGCCGCCCAAGGCGGTTGCCGCAGCGCGTAGCGCGGCAATGTGGGTCTCGGGGCGGAAGCGGGGGCTGGGCCCGGCCACGCTGATCGCCGCGATGGGTTCGTCGTCCGGGCCCAGGACGGGCGCGGCCACGCACACCAGGCCGACTGCGGACTCCTCGTACTCGAACGCGACGCCGTTTTCCAGCACGGCGTGCAACTGCCGGCACAGCAGCCCCGGCGCGACCACGGTGTGTGGGGTGCGCCGCTCCGGCGGCCCGGCGAGCACGGTGCGCCGCAGGTCGTCGTCGCCGTACGCGAGCAGCGCCTTGCCGATCGCGGTGCAGTGCATCGGCATCCGGCCGCCGACCCGGGAGGGGCTGCGCGCCTGGCGATGTCCGCCGATCTTGGCGATGTACACGACGTCGGTGCCCTCGCGCACGCCGAGGTGGACGATCTCGTGGGTGCGTTCGTACAGGTCCTGGAGGAACGGCATGGCCAATTCGAGCAATCCGCGTTCGACCGATGCCCGCATGCCGAGCTCGAACAAGGCGCCGCTGAGCCGATAGCCCCCCGGCAGCCGGTCCAGCAGTCGCAGCGCCACCAACTCCCCGGTGAGCCGGTGCACGGTGGCCTTGTGCAGGCCCGTACGGCGCACCAACTCCGCGAGCGGGACGGCGCGGTCGTGGACGGTGAACGCCTCCAGGATGGCGGTCGCCTTGCTCAGGACGCTGTTGCGGTCGGGGGCGGCGGGCATCCGCCCAGTGTATCGCTGAGCGAGACGCTTCGATTGTGGTGGCCTCTCGGCGGCCGCGACGATGCCGGCATGACCAGTACTTCCCCCTACGACGAAGACGCGGTGCGAGCCGCCGCCGAACGGCTGCTCGAGGCCGCCGAGACCGGCATTCCCTGCGCCCCGGTCCGCGACCTCATCGGTCCGGGCGACCTGGCCGCGGCGTACGGCGTCCAGCGTCGCGTCGTCGCCGACCGGCTGGCCCGCGGCGCCCGGGTCGTCGGCCGCAAGATCGGCCTCACCTCCACCGCCGTCCAGCGGCAACTGGGCGTCGACCGGCCCGACTTCGGAGTGCTCTTCGACGACATGGGCCACGCCGACGGCCAGGTGATCCCGTACCGCACGGTGCTGCAACCCCGGGTCGAGGCGGAGGTGGCATTCGTACTGGGCGCCGATCTCGCCGACGGGCCGCTCGGCCTCGACCAGGTGCGTGATGCCATCGACTACGCGGTCGCGGCCCTGGAGATCTGCGGCAGCCGGGTGCGCGACTGGGACATCCGCTTCGCCGACACCGTGGCCGACAACGCCTCGTCGGGCGCGTACGTCCTGGGCACGGTCCGCAAGAGCCTCGACGAACTCGTGCCGCGCGAGGTGCGGATGACCATGACGGCCGGGGGAGAGGTGGTCTCCGCCGGCACCGGCGCCGCCTGCCTGGGCGACCCGATCGAGGCGGTGGCCTGGCTGGCCCGGCAGGCCCGCGACCTCGGCGATCCGCTGCGCGCCGGGCAACTCGTGCTCTCCGGAGCGCTGGGGCCGATGCACCCCGTGGCGCCCGGGGACAACGTCCGCGCCGACATCACCGGGCTCGGCGCGGTCGCGATCGACTTCGGCCCGGACTTCGACGAGGAGGGTTCATGACCAGGACCAAGGTCGCCGTCATCGGATCGGGCAACATCGGCACCGATTTGATGATCAAGGTGCTGCGCACCGCCGAACACCTGGAGATGGGTGCGATGGTCGGCATCGACGCCGACTCCGACGGCCTGGCCCGGGCCCGCCGGCTCGGCGTACCGACCACCCACGACGGGGTCGAGGGGCTGATCGCGATGCCCGGATTCGACGAGATCGGGATCGTCTTCGACGCCACCTCGGCCAAGGCGCACGTCCACAACGCGGCCCGGCTGCGGCCGTACGGCAAGCGGCTGATCGACCTCACGCCCGCGGCGCTGGGACCGTACGTCGTCCCTGCGGTCAACCTCGAACAGCATCTCGACGCCGACAACGTCAACATGGTCACCTGCGGCGGCCAGGCCACCATTCCGGTGGTCGCGGCGATCGGCGCAGTGGCCCCGGTCGCCTACGCCGAGATCGTGGCCTCCATCGCCTCGAAGTCCGCCGGACCGGGCACGCGCGCCAACATCGACGAGTTCACCGAGACCACCTCGGCCGCGATCGTCGAGGTCGGCGGCGCCCGGCGCGGCAAGGCGATCATCGTCCTCAACCCCGCCGAGCCCCCGCTGATCATGCGCGACACCGTTCTGGCGCTGGTCCACGCGCCCGGCCCCGACACGGTGGAGGAGATCCGGGAGTCGGTGGCCACGATGGTCGCCGCCGTCGCCGAATACGTGCCCGGCTACCGGCTCAAGCAGGAGGTCCAGGTGACCCCCGTCCCCGCCGACCTACCGGTGGAGACCCTGCTGGCTTTTGGCACGGACCGCCCCACCCACCAGGTCTCGGTATTCCTGGAGGTCGAGGGCGCCGCCCACTACCTGCCCGCCTACGCCGGAAACCTCGACATCATGACCTCGGCCGCGCTCCGCGTCGGCGAACGGATGGCGGCCCGCGACGCGGCCCGCGGCCCGGACGCCGACAACGGCCGCGGCACCACCCGCCGGCACGTGGAGGCCGCCTCGTGAGCACCCCGATCCTCGTCCAGGACGTCACCCTGCGGGACGGCATGCACGCCGTCCGGCACCGGATCACCCCTGCGGACGTCGCGCGAATCGTCGCCGCCCTCGACCGGGCCGGTGTGGACGCCATCGAAGTGGCGCACGGCGACGGCCTCGCCGGCGGCTCGCTCAACTACGGCCCCGGCTCACACAGCGACTGGGCCTGGATCGAAGCCGCCGCCTCCGTGCTGGAGCGCGCCCGACTGACCACCCTGCTGCTGCCCGGCGTCGGCACCATCCACGACCTGCGACGCGCCTACGACCTGGGGGTCCGCTCGGTCCGCGTCGCCACGCACTGCACCGAGGCCGACATCTCCGCGCAGCACATCGCCGCGGCGCGCGAACTCGGCATGGACGTCTCCGGATTCCTGATGCTCTCGCACATGGCCCCGCCGGAGGCACTTGCCGAACAGGCCCGGCTGATGGAGTCGTACGGCGCGCACTGCGTCTACGTCACCGACTCCGGCGGCCGGCTCACCATGAACGACGTCGCCGCCCGGGTGCGGGCGTATCGGGACGTGCTGCGGCCGGAGACCGAGATCGGGATCCACGCCCACGAGAACCTCTCGCTCTCGGTGGCAAATTCGGTGGTCGCGGTGGAGAACGGCTGCTTCCGCGTGGACGCCTCGCTGGCCGGGCACGGTGCGGGCGCCGGAAACTGCCCGCTGGAGGCGTTCATCGCGGTCGCCGACCTGTCCGGCTTCGCCCACGGCTGTGACCTGTTCGCCCTCCAGGACGCGGCCGACGACCTGGTCCGTCCGCTCCAGGACCGCCCGGTCCGGGTCGATCGCGAAACCCTCACCCTGGGCTACGCGGGCGTCTACTCGTCCTTCCTGCGCCATGCCGAAGCCGCCTCCGCGCGCTACGGCGTGGACGTGCGCGACCTCCTCATGGAGTGCGGCCGGCGAGGTTTGGTGGGCGGCCAGGAGGACATGATCGTCGACATCGCCCTGACCCTGTCCGCCTGACGGCCCGCACGGCCCCGGAGCGCGAAACCGAAGGTGCGCAACGGTGTTCGCAAGGTACACGCGCCGACGGACGGACGTTACCGGGGACTTCCGGGACATCGCGCGGTGACACCGTGACCACCGTGCAGGACTACAAGAACCTGCGTGACGGGATCGCCCGCGTCACCGCGAGCGGCTGGACGCGGTGTTCGCGGGCGAGGCCGCGTCGGGCGCGCCGACACCACCCGACCGGGATGGATCGGCCGACGACGTGGGTGATGATCGCCAGGTACGGCTCGGTGTTGGTGTCCAGCGCCCGCAGCGCGTCCCGTTCGATGTCCGCGCGGTGGGTGGTCATCGTCGGGTCGGTCCGCCGCGGAGAGGGATGTCTTCTCGCCCGGTGTGGTCATTCCGGCATGTACGACACTCAGGGTTTCCATCACGAGGACTCCTTGTGCTTCGTGGGGGCGGCGGGCCACGGCCGTGCCTGTCGTCCCCGCGGATGCGACGCCGTGTGTCGGTGTGCCCCGCTGGGCTGCCCGGCCGCCGGGCCCGGGCGACGGCGTGGCCGCGCCGGGACGGGACCGCGGCGTGTGCGAGGGCGCCCGCCCGGGGCCGACGTCGCGCCGGGGTGTGGGGATGCGTCGGCCATCAGCTCCAGGGCGTTCGCCCGGTCCCCGCCGCCCGACTCCAACCGGGAGTCCGTTTACGCCCGTAGACGCGCCCGACTCCAACCGGGAGACCCCCGACGCGGAGCAACCCACGATCGAACCCATGTCGCGCCGCCGCCAGTTCCGCGCCAACCGTCCGATCCGCACCAGATCCCCGACATCGCCACGCGCGGCGAGTAGCGGCACCCGCGGCGCGTCCCACGGCGGACGGAGCTCGGCCATCACAACCCCCGGGGCGCGCAGACGCCGCCGCCCCCACCGTAGCCGGCGAATCACCCGGCATCGACACCGCGTGCACAACCCGCAATCCGATCGCACGCGACCGGAATCGCCTGTGCGGGTGCGGGTGCGGGTGCGGCGGGCGCGCCGAGTGCGACTTCGGCGCCGTGTGTCGCGACGTCCCGGGCCTCGGTCCTGCCTGTCCCGTCGCCGGTGCTCTCGACGCCTGCGACGGCAACCACCGCAGGACACGAACCCGGGTAGCCGACGGTCTCCCTTCCCCGTCCGGCGTTTCCGCTCGCGACGATGATCAACTTTCCCTGGTGCAGGGCGTGTCGGGCGGCGGATTCGAGCGAGGCGGTGTCGAATCCTCCGTGTGAAATGCGGCCTCGGCGGGGGCGTCGCGCGTCGGCCCGACTCGATGTCGCGACGCCGAGAGAGTGATCCGCACGAAGACGTCCCGTGCATCGAGGTGAGGACCCGATGCCGTGCCTGTCCGCGACCTACACTCCCGGGGATGCCGGGAAGCCGTCGGCAACCAAGGCGGCGAGCCTTCGTGCGAGGGTCGAACCGGCTTCCACCACGTGGATGAACAGGCTCAAGCCCGGGTCGTGTGTGACGTCGAGGCGCTCGTAGGGGAGCTTGAGGTCACCGATGGCCGGATGGTTCACATGCACGTCTCCCGAGCGATGGTGGACGATGTTGTGATCGTCCCAGCGGGACCTGAACTCCGGGCTGCGCAAGTTGAGATCGAGGATGAGCTTGGAGAGTTCGAGATCGTCGGGATGACGTGTGGCGTACCACCGGAGCGCTCCCACTGTCTCGTCGGCGACACGCTCCCATCGGCACTCGAAGGCTCGGCTGACCGGGTTGAGGAAGATGAAGCGTGCCCGGTTGCCCTTGTCTTCGGGGTTGGTGAACAGGGGCGCGTAGACCGCGCGGGCCTCGCGGTTCCCGGCAAGGAAGTCCATGCGGTAGTTGGTGATCCACGCCGGCAGCGGACCGAGCGCATCGGTGATCACCTGTAGTGCCGGGCGTACGGCATCGCCGTGGTGATCCTGTGCCCTGGCGGCCGTCGGAATCTTCTCCACGGAGTGCGCGAGGTCGTGGAGGTGCGTGGCCTCGAGATCGTTGAGGCCGAGGGCGCGCGCGATGGCGCCCAGGACGGCCTCGGAGACACGCACTTTCTGACCGCGTTCCAGGCGGGCGTAGTACTCGACGCTGATGCCGGCGAGCGCGGCCACCTCTTCCCGTCGGAGCCCGGGTACTCGCCGCCCGATGCCGGTCGCACCGTTGAAGCTTGTCGGGTTCACGCGTGCACGGCGGGAGCGGAGGAAACCTCCCAGGTCACTGTCTTCGGCTGCCATGGTCCGAAACTGTACGCCCGCGATGGCCGAACACGTACTGCCAGTACGCGTTACTTGGACCGCGTAACGACCGGCTCTGCCACGCGGCGGGCAATTCCCGCCACACTAAAGCCACCCAGTTTCCGGTGATTCCGGTGCGGCACCACAACCGCCTCGGCGCCTGAACTGACGAGATCTGTCTGCACACGAGATCCGGGCACCGACCGCGGTCTACGCGACCACAGAACGATCGAATCCGTCCCGGATCCTCGGCGCAAGGAAACAGCACCGTCTTCGCCGAGCGAGATCTTGAAGTGAGCACACATGACATCAATCGCAGAAACCCTCGGGCACAGCCTGGACCGTTCGTCGCATTTTCGTGCGCGGCGGCTCGGACACGTCGACCTGCTCCGGGTGAATCTCGTGAACGTCAGCGCTTTCAATCGCGATATCGCGGGTGCGGGCGTGCACCATCGCCAAGGCGAACGCGGGTTCTCTTACACGAACGGCAACACCCACCACGATCTCGAACTGCTCGACGCACGCTCCGCAGTTCGTTCTCGGCCGAACCACCTCGCATTCGAGCTCGAGGCCGGACCGTCGCTCGCGGATGCCCCGGCGAGGTTCGGACATGTGTGACAGCCCGATGCGACTGTCTCGAAGGGAGACAAACCCATGACCGCGCAGGCAGAACATCCGACGCCACCCGTCGACGAGCACACGCGCACCTCGCCCATGCTCGTGCCCCGGAGGAACTACACCGATCCCGGCCTCTACGAGGAGGAGCGGGTCAAGATCTTCCGGCGTACCTGGCAGCTCATTTGCCATACCTCCGAGCTCCCCGAGGCGGGCAGCTACCGGACGGCCAGGATCGCCGGAGAACCGGTTGCGGTGTGGCGCGGCACCGACGGGGTCATTCGCGGTTTCCACAACGCATGCACCCACCGCGGCGTCGAGGTACTCCTCGGCGCCAAGGGCACGTGCCCGGGTTCGGTGAAGTGCATGTATCACGCCTGGACTTTCAGCGACAAAGGCGACCTCGTCGGGGTGCCGTTCCCGCGGGCCTATGGTGAGGGCCTCGACAAATCCGAGTACGGCTTGACACCGGTCAAGGTCGCGGAGTTCGCCGGACTCGTTTTCGCCGCCATCGACCCGGCCGTCGAGAACTTCGAGGATTATCTGGGCGAGGCGGCGCGGTACCTCCGGGAATTCATGGACGGCACCGAGGTCATCGGTCGTGCCCGATGGGACTACCCGGGCAATTGGAAGCTGTGGACCGACAACTTCCGGGACAACTATCACCCGCAGTTCCTGCACCGCATGATTGCCGACGGCCGCGGCGGTATGCAACCCGGCAAGAATTACGAGCTGGCCAGCGGCCACTCGATGCTGACGTTCCCGGCGTACGGCGGCTTCAACATCGAGAAGTACGCCGCCGGCCTGTCCGCCGAACTGGGTGAGAACCTCACGCTGACGGTCGAGGACTCCGCCAGTCGCGGCCATACCGCCCAGGAACAGGAAGCCCGACTGGCGGCGTGGGAGCGGGACGTCCGTCACGGCAACACGATCTTCGCGGTCTTCCCGAACTTCGACCTGCAGTACGACGCCGACGGCAGCAGCATCTTCCTGGAGGTTGCGACTCCCCTCGGCCTGGACAGCACGGTCGTGGAACTCATCGTGCTGGGCAAGGTCGGCGAGTCGGCGGCGGAGCGCCGGCGCCGCCTGGAGACCGGCGCCGATTCCCAGGGCTCCTGGGGCAAGATCACCGCCGACGACCTCGAGGCGGCGGTACGCGCTCAGAGCGGACTGCAGGGCACCAGCCTCGAGACCTCCCACATGGGCCGCGGTCTCAAGCCGGGCAAGGTCGGCGACAAGTTCGACGAGTACTCGCTGCGGTGCTTCCACAAGCTCTGGAATTCCTACATCAACGAAGAGCCCATCGTGTTGGAAAAGGGGTTCGTCCATGAGTGAGCAGCAAGTATTCGAGCATGAGGTGCTGCAGCCGCCGACGGCGCCGACCAGTGGCACTCGCACATACGACCCGGCCCTGCTGGAACGGGTGCGTGCCTTCTACGCCGATTGGGCGGCGTGCCTGGACGAGGACCGTTACCGCGACTGGCTGGGGCTTTTCCACAAGAACGCCGAGTACTCCGTGACGGATCGGGAGAACACCGACACGGGCCTGTACCTGACGAAGGAGCGCGGGATCGTCGCGCTTCAGGTCCGTGCGGCCTACGTGTCCGGGTACTGGCGCATGCAGCGGAAGCCCCGAGTCCATCTGATCGGCAACCTGCGCGTCTTCGTCGAGAGCGACGGCACTCTCAACGTGAAGGCGAGTGTGGTGTTGGTTCGCACCGGCCTCGACGGACACTCCCGGGTCCACGCCGCCGGCACGTACGACGACCTCCTGGCCGGGAAGGGCGAGGGCTTCGAGATCCTCCGCCACGCGGTGGTTCTCGACGCCGACGTGCAGCCCTATGACATGACCGACATCGTCTGATCGTTGGATAGGGGACCCGTCATGAAACAGGACCGATATATTCGCGCGCTCGGTTACGTCGGATTCACCAGCGCCCGACTCGAGGACTGGCGAACATTCGGCACAGGCATTCTCGGACTCCAAGACGTATCCACGGCCGACGCGGCCGAGACGGAACTGCGCCTTCGCATGGACGAGCGCTCGTGGCGGATCGCCGTCGCGGCAGGCGCCGAGGAGGGACTCGCGTACCTCGGCTGGGAGACCGCGTCACATGACGCACTCGCGGCGCTGGTCGACCATCTCACGACGCACGGCTTCGACGTGGTCGAGGAGACGCCGCAGGTGGCTCGACACCGTGGGGTCGCGGAGCTTTACAGCAGCCACGATCCGGACGGCAACCGGGTGGAGTTCTACTGGGGTCCGAGCGCCGATCCGGATCCGTTCCACTCACCCGCGGGAGTGGAGTTCGTCGCCGGCACGCTCGGGGTGGGCCACATCGTGCTCCGCACCGTCGAGTTCGATGCCTGCAACGAGTTCTACCGCGACGTCCTCGGATTCGGGCTCAGTGACTACCTGATCGCGCCGCCGCGGCTGATCAACTTTCTGCACGTCAACGAGCGCCATCACAGCCTCGCCCTGATCCAGGGTGACCCTGCGGCGCCCTCGGTCAGCCACCTGATGCTCGAGCCGACGCACATCGACATGGTCGGCCGAGCGCTGGATCGCGTATACGCCTCGGGTGCCAAGCCGGTGGTCGGACTCGGTCGGCACGTCAACGACCGGATGATCTCTTCCTACCTCGAGACGCCGTCCGGCTTCAGGCTCGAGTACGGCGCAGGCGGTCTGCTGATCGACCCCGCGACGCACATTTCCACCAACCACACCGGCGACAAGGTGTGGGGACACCAGCGTTACTGACCGACTCGACGGGTCGATCGTCGAGTTCTCGCAGCAAGAGAGGCGGACCGATGTCCGTGAACAGCATGTGGAACGACCTGGTCGGTGCCTCGATCGGGTACCGAGGCAAGGAGTTCAAGACCCGTGTCATCGAGGCCGGCGAGGGGGAGCCGCTCATCCTCATGCACGGGAACGGCGGCCACGCCGAGGCGTACAGCCGCAACATCATGCGGTTGAGCAAGCATTTCCACGTCATCGCCATCGACCTGCTGTGGCACGGCTTCTCCTCGGGCCGACCGTTCACCACCGAGATGGTGCCGACCTACGCCGAACAGCTCATCGACCTGATGGACTCGATCGGTGCCGACACCGCCCACCTCGAAGGCGAGTCCCTGGGTGGCTGGGTGAGCATGTGGGCGGCACTGCACTACCCCGACCGCGTCGGAAAGATCATCCTCAACACGACCGCCGGCGCCGAGGTCGAGGATGGGCGCGTCACGCCGGAGCGGCTCGCGGCCGGCGACGCCCTTCGGGCGCGCTCGCTCGCCGCGATCGGCGACCCGACCCGCGAGACGGTCCGCAAACGGCTCGAGTGGCTGATGGCCGAGCCGGACCGCGTCACCGAGGAACTCGTCACGCTGCGGCAGTTCTTCTACCAGCGCCCCGAAACCCGCGAGGGCCTTACGAACGTCATGCAGAACAGCTTCCGGTCCGACTCTCCACACCGCATCACCCCGCAGATGCTCGGCCGGATCCGACAGTCGACCCTGGTGCTCTGGAGCGACCACAACCCCGGCACCGGTCCGGAGTTCGGCCGCAAGCTCGCCTCGCTCATCCCCGACGCGCAGTACGCCTGCATCGCGGACGCCGGCCACTGGCCGCAGTGGGAGAAGCCCGAGGAACACGACTCGGTCGTCACCGAGTTCCTCCTCGCCTGAACCACCGCATCCGACCACCTCTGTGGCGACACCGCGGGACCTGTCCGGCGGCGTAGTTACGCGGCCCTCGACCGCAGGCTCCCGAACGCGCTCCGGTCGACCCTGATCGGATGGAACAAGGCTCGCGCGCGGGAAGCGGCTCCCCACGGCGTCACCGCCGACGTCGTGGTGCCGGGCCGGATCGACACTCCCCGTATCCCCCGGCTGGATGCTTCCCGCGCGGAGCGTGAGGGCATCTCCGCAGACGCTGCCGCCCGGGCGAGGATCGTCTCCATCCCGCCGGGCCGCTGCGGAGATCCCCCCGAGTACGCGGCGGCGGTTGCCTTATCGGCGAGTTCGCGCGGGCTGTATCACCGGCACCGCATTGCGTGTCGACGGCGGCTCGATCCCATCGGTGTGACCTTCTGAGCAGGGAAATGGAGGAAAGAATCATGCAGTTGTTGGTGAGACAGATCCGATGGGAGGCTGCGGGGGTCGTCTCCCTCATCCTGGTGGATCCGATCGGGCAGGACCTGCCCGGATGGCAACCGGGGGCACACATCGACCTGACGGTCGGCGACGGCTCGGTCCGGCAGTATTCGCTGTGCGGTGACCCGGACGACCGGAAGTCCTACCGCATCGGCGTCCTGCGGGAGGCCGATGGCCGAGGCGGTTCCCGGTTCATCCACGACCGGTTGCGCGTCGGCGCACTGATCGACGTGGCGGGTCCTCGCAACCACTTCCCGTTCGACCCGCCTTCGCGCATCCGCTTCGTGGCCGGCGGCATCGGCATCACCCCGCTGATACCGATGATTCGGGACGCGGAGTACCGAGGACTGGACTGGAAGCTCACCTACGGCGGCCGCAGCCGGGCCTCGATGGCGTTCCTCGACGAGCTCGACTCCTCGCGGGTGCACGTGCATCCCGCCGACGAGGCCGGGCCGATGGACCTCGACACGGCACTCGGTGACCCCTGCCAAGACACCGCGATCTACACCTGTGGCCCGGGCTCGCGCCACGGCGCCGGGGAGGGTCGTTCCT